>CAIYZB010000338.1 GCA_903930545.1 uncultured Alphaproteobacteria bacterium | reverse complement strand
TCCGGGAGGCCTTTGGCGATGACCTGGCCATCCGGGTTGTGGTGGGGGGCCTGCGTCCCGGCACCACGACCCCCATGACTGACAAGGCCCGGGCCGAGATCGGTGGCCACTGGCATCATGTCCATGAGGCCTCCGGCCTGAGCTTTGATCCTTCGGTCCTGGTGCCGGGCTTTGTCTATGACACCGACCCTGCCGCCAGGGCTGTGGTCCTGGCGCGCCGGGCCAATCCGGACCTCGCCCTGACCTATCTGGAACGCGCCCAGAGGGCCTTCTATTCGGAAGGCCGGGACATCACCCGGACCGAGGTTCTGGCCGATCTGGCCGGGGAACTGGGCCTGGATCGCGAGGGTTTCGGAACCCACCTGGAGGACCCGGACCTCAAGAACGAGACCTGGAGCGACTATGGGGTGTCACAGAGAGCCGGGGTGACCGGCTTTCCGACCCTGGTGGCAGGTCCCGGCCCCGATGGCACCTTTGGGGTCGTGACCCGGGGCTTCGCCCCTGGAGCCCAGGTGATAGAGACCCTGAGGACCTGGATGGGGGTTGGGGCGGCCTGAGCTTGCCAATCCCGCCGGACAGGTAAAGTCTGGTGGCGTTTTCCAAGGAGCAGGCCATGACCCAGGTCACGATCGTCGAATACACCGATCCCGTCTGCTCGACGGCCTGGGGAGCCGAGCCCTTTTTCCGCCGCCTCGACTGGCGGTTCGGACAGCACCTGACCTGGCGAAAGGTCATGGGCGGTCTGGTGGGCAATGCCGCCACCGGTAAGGAAGACTGGGACCGGGTCAGCGCCGCTGAGCCCATGCGGGCCTATTGGAAGCGGGTCTGGAAACTGACCGGCATGCCCTATCCCAACCCCATGAAGCTCATGCTCGAGTCTACGGATCCGGCGGGTCAGGCGGTGAAGGCCGCGGCCCTGCAGGGCCAGGACATCGCCGAGGCGGTGCTTCGACGGTTCCGCGAGGAGATCTTCGTCTTCGGAAACGGCCCCCAGACCAAGGAAGAGTTCGCCAAGGCCGCCCAGGGCGTGCCGGGTCTGGATATCGATCGCTGGCTTGCCGACTATGACCGCCCCGAGGTGGTCGAGGCCTATCGCGCCGACTGGGCCGAAACCCGCCAGCCCAATGACTATGTCCGCAATCTCAAGCACGACAGCCCGATGAACGGAGAGCTCAAGCACTCCGAGGGTCACGACCGCTATGCCCTGCCGACCCTGATCCTCACAGGGCCGGGCGGCGAATACACGGTGGCGGGCTGGGTGGACTATGCCGACTATGAGACGGCCCTGGAGGCCGCCCTGCCCGGCTCAACGGCCAATCCCCGGCCTGATCCCACCCCGGAGGAGGCCTTTGCCCGCTGGGGTGTCCTGACCGGTCAGGAATTCACCTTCCTCTGCGGCGAGAATGCCAGGGTCCCCGAGGGCATCCATGTCCACGACTGGGGTGACGGCCTTGTCTATTTTCGTCGCGACGAGGCCCTGGCCCGCGGGCTGCTTCAGTCGGCCTGACGCAGAAAAAGGGCCTGGATCCTGGGCCTGAACCTCAGGAAGACCAGATAGAGCTTCTCCACCATCCACAGGACGGGAGGCAGTCGGGCGATCTCGCCGAAGGGCCTTAGCAGAGGAATGGCTCGCCACATGGCGGCAAAGGCCGGCGCTCCGGACACGAGGGGGCGTCCGGGTTCCTGGGCATGGAAGCGGGCCAGCAGGGTCTGGCGATCCAGAGGGCAGGCCTCGGTCCCGTCGCTAACATCGACAAAGGCAATGGCCCCGCGCCGATCCAGATGCCGCATCAGGGCGATCTCCTGGCGACACAGGGGACAGCCCCCATCAAACCAGACTGTGACCTGGGTCATGCGCCTCAGCCCGGTTGATAATTGAGGATCGGGGCCAGCCAGCGCTCCGCCGTCTTCAGGTCCCAACCCTTGCGCTTGGCATAGTCCTCGACCTGATCCTTCTCGATCCGGCCAACGCCGAAATAATGCGACTCCGGGTGGGCAAAATAGAGGCCGGAAACACTTGAGGCCGGGCTCATGGCAAAGTTTTCCGTGAGTGCCATGCCGGTCTGGGCCGGGGCATCCAGCAGGTCGAACAGGGTGGCCTTTTCGGTGTGATCAGGCTGGGCCGGATAGCCCGGAGCCGGACGGATCCCGCGATAGGTTTCCCCGATCAGCCGGTCGATGTCGAAGGCCTCGTCCGGGGCAAAGCCCCAGAGCTCGGTCCGCACCTTCATGTGCAGGGCCTCGGCAAAGGCTTCGGCAAGACGGTCGGCCAGGGCGGCGGCGAGGATAGCGTTATAGTCATCGCCAGCGGCCTTGAAGCGTTCGGCGATCTCCGCCTCGCCATGGCCTGAGGTGACCGCAAAGCCGCCGATCCAGTCGGGGTGACCGCCAACGGGTGCGACGAAGTCCGACAGGGCGAGATTGGCGCGACCGCCCTCCCCCTTGGCCATTTGCTGACGCAGGCTGTGCAGCCGGGTCCGCTCCGTGGTGCGGGTCTCGTCGGTATAGACGACGATGTCATCGCCATCGGCATTGGCCGGCCAGAAGCCGACAACGCCCCGGGCCTCGAACCACTTTTCGTCGATGATCCTGGTCAGCATGGCCTGGGCATCGCGATAGAGGTCGCTGGCCGCCTTGCCCACCACCTCGTCGGTGAGGATGTCGGGGAAGCGCCCCGCCAGTTCCCAGCTGGAGAAGAAGGGCGTCCAGTCGATGAACCGGGCAAGGTCGCCGAGATCCCAGGCGGTAAAGGTCCGGGTGCCCAGGAAGCTCGGGGCCGGCGGAACATAGGCCTTGAAGTCAGCCACAAACCCATTGGCCCGGGCATCGGTCAGGCTGGCTCGGGAGCGGTTGGTATTGCCCCGGGCGAACTGCTCGCGGACCTTGATATAGTCGGCGCGGGTCTCGGCCATGACCCGGTCCTTTTCGGTGGGCGACAGCAGGTTGGAGACCACGCCCACGGCGCGGCTGGCATCCAGGACATAGGTGGTGGACCCGGCCTTGTAGGAAGGCTCGATCTTCACCGCCGTATGGGTCTTGGAGGTGGTCGCCCCGCCGATCAGCAGGGGGATGGTGAAGCCGCGACGCTCCATCTCCTGGGCGACATAGACCATCTCGTCCAGGCTGGGGGTGATCAGGCCAGAGAGGCCGACAATGTCGACCCCATGCTTTACCGCCTCGTCGAGAATGCGGTCGGCCGGCACCATGACGCCAAGGTCGATGACCTCGTAATTGTTACACTGCAGGACCACGCCGACGATGTTCTTGCCGATGTCGTGGACGTCGCCCTTGACCGTAGCCATCAGGATCTTGCCCGCCGCCTCGCGGGGCTTGCCTTCCTTCTCGGCCTCCATGAAGGGCATGAGATAGGCCACGGCCTGTTTCATCACCCGGGCGGACTTCACCACCTGGGGCAGGAACATCTTTCCGCTGCCGAACAGGTCGCCCACCACATTCATCCCGTCCATCAGGGGACCTTCGATGACGTGCAGGGGCCGCACCGCCTTGGTGCGGGCCTCTTCCGTATCGGCCTCGATGAATTCGGTGACCCCGTGGACCAGGGCGTGGGTCAGGCGGGCCTCGACGCTGTTCTCCCGCCAGGTGAGGTCAGGGCCCTTCTGCTCGGACTTGCCGCCCTTGTAGCGGGGGGCCAGTTCCACCAGCCGCTCGGTATTGGTCAGGACGGGATCGCGCTGGGGCCGATTGAGGATGACATCCTCGACGGCCTCCCTCAGCTCGGCCGGAATGTCGTCATAGACCGGCAGGTCCCCGGCATTGACGATCCCCATGTCCATGCCGGCATTGATGGCGTGGAAGAGAAACACCCCGTGGATGGCCCGGCGCACGGGCTCATTGCCCCGGAAGCTGAAGGACACATTGGAGACCCCGCCGGACACCCGGGCATAGGGCAGGACCTGCTTGATCCGCCGGGTCGCCTCGATGAAGTCGACGGCATAGTTATTGTGCTCGTCGATCCCCGTGGCCACGGCGAAGATATTGGGATCGAAGATGATGTCCTCGGGCGGGAAACCCACCTCGTCCACCAGGATGCGATAGGCCCGGGTGCAGATCTCCACCTTGCGGGCCTCGGTATCGGCCTGACCCTGTTCGTCAAAGGCCATGACCACCACGGCGGCCCCATAGCGCAGACAGGCCACGGCCTGTTCGCGGAACTTGGCCTCGCCTTCCTTGAGCGAGATGGAATTGACGATGGACTTGCCCTGGACACAGCGCAGTCCCGCCTCGATCACCTCCCATTTGGAGCTGTCGATCATGACCGGGACACGGGCGATATCCGGCTCGGCGGCCATCAGGTTCAGGAAGGTCCGCATGGCGGCCACACTGTCCAGCAGGCCTTCGTCCATATTGACGTCGATGACCGAGGCCCCGGCCTCCACCTGCTGGCGGGCGACACTCAGGGCCTCGGTATAGTTGCCCTCCGCCACCAGCTTGCGGAACTTGGCCGAGCCGGTGACATTGGTCCGCTCGCCGATATTCACAAAGATCGGGCGCATCAGGCGAGCTCAAAGGGTTCGAGACCGGCCAGACGCATGGCCTTGGGGCGTTCCGGGATCTGGCGGGGATGCAGGCCCTTTACCGCATCGGCGACGTGGCGGATGTGGTCAGGGGTCGTGCCGCAGCAGCCGCCGAGAATATTGACCAGGCCGTGCTCGGCCCATTCGTGCAGCTCATGGGCCGTCTGGTGCGGCTCCTCGTCATACTCGCCCATGGCATTGGGCAGGCCGGCATTGGGATAGGCCGAGACCAGGGTATCTGCCACCCGGGCCAGCTCGGCGATGTGGGGACGCATCAGTTCGGCCCCCAGGGCGCAGTTGAAGCCCACCGCAAAGGGCTTGGCGTGACGCACACTGTTCCAGAAGGCCTCGGCGGTCTGGCCAGACAGGGTGCGACCCGAGCGGTCGGTGATGGTGCCGGAGATCCAGATGGGCAGGGGTTCATAACCCTCGTCCTGCAGGTCGAGGATAGCCTTGATGGCGGCCTTGCAGTTCAGGGTATCGGTGATGGTCTCCACCAGAAACAGGTCCACGCCCCCGTCATGTAGGGCGATCATCTGTTCGCGGTAGGCCTGGTAGACCTCCTCGAAGGTCACCAGACGGGCACCGGGATCGTTCACGTCCGAGGACATGGACAGCATCTTGTTCAGCGGTCCCACCGATCCAGCCACGAAACGGGGCTTGTGGGGTTCGGCTGCCGTCCAGCGGTCGGCGGCCTCTCGCGCGATCCGGGCCCCTTCGAAATTGATGTCGCGCACCGCATCGCCGGTATCGTAATCGGCCTGGGCAATGGTCGTTGCCGAGAAGGTATTGGTCTCGGAAATGTCCGCGCCCGCGGCGAAATACTGGTCGTGCAGGTCGGCGATGATGTCCGGCCGGGTAATGCACAGCAGGTCGTTATTGCCCTTGAGGTCGGAAGGGTGGTTGGCAAACCGCTCGCCGCGATAATCGGCCTCGGCCAGACCGCGCTTCTGGATCATCACCCCCCAGGCGCCATCGAGGATCAGGACCCGTTCCCGGGCCACCTGGTGCAGTCTGGCAATTCGTTCGCTGCGGGTCACGCGGCAGTCTCCGAGGCTTGTTCCCGCACGCCCAGCACGCGGCAGATGGCATAGACCAGATCGGCCCGGTTCAGGGTGTAGAAGTGGAAGTCCGAATAGCCTTCTTCGGCCAGGCGCACGCACATTTCCGTCGCCACCGAGGCGGCGATGAGCTTGCGGCTCTCCGGGTCCTTGTCGAGACCTTCGAACAGATTGCCCAGCCAGGCCGGAAGCGGGATGCCGCAGGGGGCCGCCATCTTCTTCAGGCCTTTGAAATTGGACACCGGCATGATCCCCGGGGAGATAGGGATGGTCACGCCCGCCTTGCGGACCTTGTCCATGAAGAAGAGGAAGGCGTCGATATCATAGAAGAACTGGGTGATGGCCCGGGTCGCCCCGGCATCCACCTTGGCCTTCAGGACATCGATGTCGTGGTCCAGGGACGGGCTTTCCGGATGCTTCTGGGGATAGAGGCTGACACTGACCTCGAAGGGAGCCACGGCCTTGATGCCCTGGGTCAGTTCGGTGGCATTGAGATAGCCGTCGGCCCGCGGGGCATAGACCCCGCCAAGGGAGCCCGGCGGATCTCCACGCAGGGCCACGATGTGACGGATGCCGGCCTTCCAGTAGTCCTGCACCACCTCATCCACCTCGGCCCGGGAGGCCTCGACACAGGTCAGGTGGGCGGCGGGCTTCAGGCTCGTCTCGTTGAGCATCCGCACCACGGTGCGGTGGGTCCGCTCGCGGGTCGATCCCCCGGCCCCGTAGGTCACGGAGACGAATTCCGGATTGAGGGGCTCGAGGCGGCGGATGGCCTCCCACAGGTTCTCTTCCGCCTCAGGGGTCTTGGGCGGCGAGAACTCGAAGGAGACTCGCGGACGCGGGGCGGTGCCGGCTCCGGCACGGGCCACGGGACCAAGGGCGGTGGCGGGCGGGGTCATGCGACGCTCCTCTGGGATGTGCGGACCCGCTCGGCGGTCCAGATCTTGACGGTCAGGCCATCCCCCCGGGCCGGGGGCAGGGCCATGGCGCGGACCTTGGTCAGGCCCGCATCGTGCAGCCAGCGTTCCATCTCGCTCTCGGCAAAGCCAAGGCGACGGTGCTGATGCTGTTCGCGCAGGAATTCCAGTCTGTGGGGGGCGAAATCGACGATGATCAGGCGGCCACCCTCGGCCACCAGCCGTCCCGCTTCCCGCAGGGCAGCACCGGGGTCACCGAGATAGTGCAGGACCTGATGGACCACCACGAGATCAGCGCTCTGGCCGGGAAGTCGGGTGCCGAAGATATCGCCGTGGCGCAGCTCGCAGCGGGTCAGCCCCGCCTCTGCCACCAGATTGCGGGCGATGTTCAGCATCTGCTGGGACAGGTCTAGCCCCACGGCCGCCTCGGCATGGGGTCCGAGCAGGGTCAGCATCCGGCCAGTCCCGGAGCCCAGATCCACCAGACGCTTGAATGGGCCGCCACCCGCCGCCCTCATGATCGCGGCCTCGACTGCGGTTTCAGAGACATAGAGGGAGCGGATTTCGTTCCAGTGATCCGCATTGCGGGCAAAATAGGCCCCCGCCTCAGCGGAGCGTTCGTTGCGGACAGTCTGAAGGTTCTCCGCGTCGCGAAGCAGGATGGGATCGCCGGGGTCGATCAGGGCCAGTAGCTCGTCGGTCAGACGCCGGGCATCGCCAGTGGTCAGAAGGCGGTAGAACACCCAGGCACCGTCCGGAAAACGCTCGACCAGACCGGCCTCGGCCAATAGTTTCAGATGGCGCGAGACACGAGGCTGGGACTGGTCCAGAACCCTGCAGATCTCCAGTACCGCCAGCTCTTCATGGGCCAGCAGGGCAAGGATCCGCAGACGGGTGGGTTCCCCCGCCGCGCGCAAGATTTCGACAGCCTGACCGGTCTCAAGACTCATGAGCGCATAAAGATATCTTTATGTCTTTATGTCAAGTTAAGGCTCGGTCGCCGGCGGCTGCCAAAGCTCGATCTTGAGGCCCTGCGGATCCATCAGCCAGGCGAAACGGCCATAGGGATCCTGGTCCTCCTGACCCAGGGGCTCGACCCCCTCAGCCCTCACCCGCTCCAGGATGCCATCCAGATCATCGACGATCAGATTGATCATGAAGGGCGATGTCGACGGAGCGAAGTATTTGGTGTCCGCCTTGAAGGCCGACCAGAGGGTGTAGCCCTTGTCCGGATGTGGCCATCGGGCACCGCCCCAGTCTGCCACCGGAAATCCCAGAACCCGGCCATACCAGGCCGAGAGAGCTTCGGTGTCCTCGGCCCGGATGAAAAGGCCACCAAGGCCCAGCACTTTTGCCATTTCGATGCTCCTCGTCAGGTCGCAGGTGTGATCACCGGTTCGCCCGCGAGGAACAGTCTGACGTTTTCCAGGGCCTGGGCAACCATGCGCGGGATGGAGTCCACTGTTCCCCCGGCTGTGTGAGGGGTCAGAACCGTATTGGGCACGTCAGCCCAGCGTTCCGGCGGGGTCGGCTCCTGGGCGAAGACGTCGAGGGCCGCGCGGCCCAGTTCGCCAGCCTTAAGGGCGACAATCAGGGCCTCCTCATCGATCACCGAACCGCGGGAGACGTTGACGATCATGCCCCGAGGCCCGACCGCCTTTATCACCGCCTCGGAGACCGCCCCGCGATTGCTGACATCCGCTCGACAGGCCACCACCAGGATGTCGCAATCGGTGGCCAGGTCCAGCAGGGTCTCGGCCCGGGGCCAGGCGATGTCCGGCTTGGGATTGGGACCCCACCAGCTGACCTTCATGTCAAAGGCCTCGCAGCGTCGGGCCACGGCCTTGCCGATATGGCCCAGCCCCATGATGCCCACCTTGCGGCCTGACAGACCCGGGCGCGGCCCCATACGGTCGGCATTGTTCCAGCGCCCCTCGCGGACAACCCTGTCGCCCTTGACGATGTCACGCCAGGCCCCGATCAGCAGGCCCATGGCCTGGTCAGCCACATCGTCGGCATTTCCGCCCTGGGAGTGGGTCACCTCGATCCCGTTCTCCCGGCACCAGGGAACATTCACCCCGTCATAGCCGGCACTGATATTGGCGATCAGGCCCAGCTGCGGCAGGGATTTCAGGAAGTCCGGGGTGAGAACGAACTCGCCAGCATGGACGATGGCGCGGATCTCGGCCTTTTGCCCGTCTTCCAGCTCCCAGCCCCTTGCGACGCGATAGCCCGCCGCCGTCAGGGCGAACTCCACAGGGGCCAGCATGGAATGGGACAGAAGGATCAGGGGGGCGTTGGACATGGGCTTCTCCGGGGCACGGCCTTTCTATAGGCAGGGGCCGGGAGTTCGTCATGCATCGCATTGTCATTCTGGGCTGTTCTGGGACCGGCAAGTCGACCCTTGCCCGAAAGCTGGGCGCACGGCTGGACCTGCCGGTCATCCATCTGGACAGCCTCTTCTGGGAACCGGGCTGGGTCGAGGCCGAGACCGAGGTGTTCCGCGCCCGGCTGATCGACGCCCTCTCCGGCGGCCGGTGGGTGACCGACGGCAACTACCTCACCAAGACCGGGGATCTGAGACTTGGCGATGCCGACCTGATCCTCTGGATCGATCAGCCGCGATGGCTGCGACTGTTCCGGATCATCCGGCGCACGGTGACCCAGCTGGGCCGCCCGAGGGCCGACATGGGCGAAGGCTGTCCGGAGCGGCTGGACGGCGCCTTTATCGAGTTCCTCCGCTGGGTCTGGGACTTCGACCGGGTCACCCGTCCACGGATCGCGGAGGGTCTGGAGCGGATCTGTCCCGGCAAACCGGTCCTGCACCTGAAAGGTGACCGGGCCATAGCCGTTTGGCTGAAGTCCCTCAGCTCTTGAGGTCAGGCCTCGAGGCCAGGAAGGCCGCCCGTTCGGCCGCAGTCAGGACCTTGGCCTTCTTCTGACGCGAGACCTTGGGGGTCGGGGGCGCGAAGGTTCCGGGAGGCTTGGAGCCGCCCTTGAGGTCGGAAAGCCGTTTGGGTGGTGGCTTCATCTCACACTCCCGCAAGGGCGCTTCGCCCTGCCCCACCATTACAGGGCCCCGGCGGCGGAACAAGGGGGCCGGGCTTGACAGTTTGGCGACAGGCTCTGATCCTGAGGGTCCTGATCGGATCAGGCGGCGGCAGACCCATCCCTTCGCATCGCTCTCGAAAGCGCTCGGCGAAACACGCCCACCCCATCGACCGGACAATCCATGTCTTCCAGCAAGGCCAGCCTCTGGCGGCACCCCGACTTCATGCGCCTCTGGTCCGCCCAGACCGTCTCCAGCCTGGGGGCCCGCATCACCCGCGAGGGTCTGCCCATGGTGGCTGTCCTCAGCCTGGGCGCCAGTCCCGGCACCCTCGGCCTGCTCGCAGCCCTGTCTTCCGGCCCGGCCCTGATTGTCGGGCTTGCAGGCGGCGGGGCTGTGGACCGCATGGCCCGGCGCCCGGTCATGGTCTGGACAGACCTGTTCCGGGCGGCCGTGATCCTCACCATCCCCGTGGCGGCCTGGTTTCACCTATTGAGCATCTGGCACCTGTTCGCCGCCGCCGTTCTGGTGGGGGCCAGCAGCGTCCTCTTCAACATGGCCGACCACGCCTATCTCC
>CAIYZB010000337.1 GCA_903930545.1 uncultured Alphaproteobacteria bacterium | reverse complement strand
GGTGGCCCGACGCCTGGGTGCAGATGCCGTGGCGGTGCAGGATCCGCCCCTGGGCACGGGCCATGCCGTGCTGTCGGCGGCAGACGCCCTGGCTGGTTTCGAGGGCGATGTCGTGGTGCTGAACGGGGATTGCCCGCTCCTGGCCCCCGATGATCTGGCCCCCCTGTTTGCGCTGAGAGAGGCCGGATCAGGCCTGGGTCTGCTGGCCTTCGAGCCCGTCGACCCCCTGCTCTATGGCCGGGTGATCGTGGGTGCCGACGGGCGGGTGGAGAAGATCGTCGAGGCTCGCGATTGCACCGAGGCGGAGCGAGCCGTTCGGACCTGCAATGCCGGGATGATGGTGGCCGATCGCGCCGCCCTGTTCGGCTGGCTGGGGCGGGTGACAAACGAGAATGCCAAGGGTGAATACTACCTCACCGACATTGTCGGCCTGGCTACCGGGGACGGGGTCGAGGTCCGCGCCGCCCTTGCGCCAGAGACCGCCGTAATGGGGGCTGACACCCAGATGCAGCTGTCCCAGGCCGAGGGGATATTCCAGGCCGCCCGCCGCGCCCATTTTCTGGCAGAGGGCGTGGCCATGCCGGCCCCCGATACGGTGCATTTTGCCTGGGATACGCAGATCGCCGCTGGGGCCACGGTGGAACAGTTTGTGGTCTTCGCCCCGGGAGTGAAGGTGGCGACCGGTGCGGTGATCCGCGCCTTCAGCCATCTTGAGGGCGCAACGGTAGCTCACGACGCTCTTATCGGACCCTATGCGCGTCTGCGGCCCGGTGCCGAGATCGGGGCCGAGGCCCATATCGGCAATTTCGTCGAGGTGAAGAAGGTCAAGGTAGGGGCCGGGGCCAAGGCCAATCACCTGTCCTATCTGGGGGACGGCACAGTAGGCCCCAAGGCCAATATCGGGGCCGGAACCATCTTCTGTAACTATGACGGCTTCGACAAGTTTGAGACCCATGTGGGGGCTGGGGCCTTCATTGGCTCCAACTCCGCCCTGGTGGCCCCGGTGACCGTGGGGGCAGGGGCCTATACGGGCTCCGGCTCGGTGATCACCCGTGACGTGGCCCCCGATGCCCTGGGCCTCGAACGGGCCGCCCAGGTGGAAAAGCCCGGCTGGGCCGCGCGTTTCCGGGCCATGAAGCTGGCCCGCAAGACCAAGACATGACCCGTGAGCCTGGTTTAAGGATCGACCATGAGTGCTGAAGACGAAAAGCAGGCCTCGGGCGAGGCCGCTGCCGCCCTGGTGCAGGACGGCATGGTGGTGGGTCTCGGCACGGGCTCCACCGCCGTCTGGTTCGTCCGGGCCCTGGCGGCGCGCAAGCTGGATATTGTGGCGGTGGCGACCTCCACGGTGACCGCTGACCTGGCAGCAAGCCTGGGGATCAGGCTCAAGGCCCTGGACGAGGTCTCCGCCATCGACCTCACCGTTGACGGGGCGGACGAGATCGGCCCCGCCCTGTCCCTGATCAAGGGCGGTGGCGCTGCCCTGCTGCGGGAAAAGCT
>CAIYZB010000336.1 GCA_903930545.1 uncultured Alphaproteobacteria bacterium | reverse complement strand
GCCACCCGTTATGAATACGTCCTGATCGCCGCCTATGACCTGCGAAGTCTGGCCAATGGGGCCGTGATCAAGTCTGGCACCGTCCGGGCGGAGGTCACCTATGACTCCGCCGACCAGCCCTATGCCTCGGTCTCGGCCCAGCAGGATGCCCAGGACCGTGCCGCCGCCGAGGCTGCGCGCCGTATCCAGCTGGACCTGGCCACCTGGCTGGCCGCCCGCACCGGTCCCTAAGGGTCCGGCGTGATCCTCTCCAAGCGCCCAGACATCGAGCGCTTTCTGGCCCGGCCCGAAGTCGGGATCCGGGCCGCCCTGATCTATGGCCGGGATATGGGGGTGGTCCACGACCGCGCCGTGAGCCTGGCGGCTAAGCTCGTCAAGGATCCCAATGATCCCTTTGATGTCTCCCAACTGACCGATGGGGATCTGGACGGGGATGGGGCGCGCCTCGAAGGCGAGCTCGCCGCCCAGTCCCTGATGGGGGGGCGGCGTCTGGTGCGCCTCAGACTGGCCTCCGAAAAAGCCGCCATCGACAAGCAATGTGCCGAGGCCCTGACCCGCCACGCGGCCGGCGAGCTCAATCCCGATGCCTTTCTGCTGATCGAGGCCGGCAATCTTGGCCGCGAGTCCGGCCTGCGCAAGGCCGCCGAAAAGCTGGCCGGGGCTGTGGCTATTCCCTGTTACGAGGACGAACCCGGCGACGTGGCCCGGATGGTCCGCGAGAGCCTGGCTGCGGAGAATATCAGCCTCAATACCGATGCTCTGGGCCTGTTTGTCGCCCGCATGCCCAAGGAACGCGGCGTGGCGCGCCAGGAAATCGAGCGACTGATCCTCTTCCTGGGTCCGGGCTCCGGCGTGACGGCGGGGCCAGCTGATCTTGAAGCCTTTATGGGGGTCGAGCCCGAGGCCTCCCTGTCTGACGCCGCGGCCGATGCCTTTGGGGGACGGCTTGCGGAGGCCCAGGCCGGTCTGAGGCGGGCAAGGGCTGAAGGGGAGGGCGGTCCGGCCGCCGTGCGGGCCATTGGCATGTATCTGGGACGCTTAAGGCGCACCCTGACCCTGGCCCATAATGGTGCCGGCCTGGCAGAGGCTGCCAAGGCCTCCGGTGTCTTCTGGAAACAGGAGCGGGAATTCCTGCGCCAGGCCCGCAGCTGGACCCTGTCGGACCTTGACCGGCTTCAGCCCGATGTCCTGGCTGCGGACAAGGCCTGCAAGACCGCTGGCTCCCCCGACGGTCTGATCTCGGAGCGCCTGGCCCTGCAGATTGCCGGACGCGCGCGGCGCCTAGGGCTCTAGAGCCTGCTGTTCAGGCGCCGGCAGATCTCGTCCAGCTGTTCCAGGTTTTCATAGGAAATCCGCACCTCACCGGCGCCGTTGCGGTGCAGGACCTCCACTGCCAGTCCAAGGGATTCTGACAAGTCGACCTCGAGGGCCTGGGTATCCGTATCCTTCACGGCACGCGGGGGTGCGGAGCGGGCAGGGGGCTCGCCGGCCGCTGCGCGGCGGACCAGGGCCTCGGTATCGCGCACCGACAGACCCCGGGACAGGACCTGTTCGGCCAGCTTTTCCGGATCATCCGAGGCCAGGAGGGCCCGGGCATGGCCCGCACTGAGCTTGCCGTCCAGGACCAGGGTCTGGACCGGCTTGGGCAGGTTCAGCAGACGCACGGCATTGGCCACATGGCTGCGGCTCTTGCCCACGGCGTCGGCCACCTGTTCCTGGGTGCGATTGTGGGTTTCCACCAGGGCGCGATAGGCGGCGGCCTCTTCGATGGGGTTGAGGGCGGCGCGCTGGACGTTCTCGATGACGCCGATCTCGAGGACCTGGACGTCATCCAGTTCGCGGATCATGGCGGGAAGCTCGTGCAGACCGGCCTTCTGGCTGGCCCGCCAGCGCCGCTCCCCTGCGACAATCTCATATTCCCCGGCCCGATGGGGGCTGACCCTCAGGAGAATAGGCTGGAGAACCCCCTTCTGACGGATGGAGGCGGCAAGTTCATCGATCTCGGCCTCCGGGAAGGTCCAGCGGGGCTGGTGCTCGTTGCGCCGGATCAGCTCGATGGGGACGGTGCGCAGGCCCGCGGCCTCACCTCCGGCCACCGGGGTTTCCTCAACCTCGCCCAGAAGAGCCGAAAGGCCCCGGCCCAGTCCACGTTTCTCAGCCATTGTCTTTCCTAGGCCGCCTGGGCGCGACGATCGCGCTCGCGGACCACAACCTCGCGGGCCAGTTTCAGATAGGCCTGGGACCCGGCGCATTTCAGATCATAGACCAGCACTGGCTTGCCAAAGGACGGTGCCTCGGAAACCCGGACATTCCGCGGGATCACGGTGTTGTAGACCGCCCGGCCGAAGTGGTCGCGAACGTCCTTGGCCACCTGTTCGGACAGGCTGTTGCGCCGGTCATACATGGTCAGGACCACCCCCTGGATTTCCAGACCGGGATTGAGGCTGCCCTTGACCAGGTCCACGGTGCGCATGAGCTGGGTCAGGCCTTCCAGGGCGAAGAACTCGCACTGCAGGGGCACAAGCACGGCATCGGCCGCGGCCATGGCATTGACGGTGAGCAGGTTGAGGGACGGGGGGCAGTCGATCAGGACATAGGTATAGGCCTTGCTGGCCCGGATAGACTCCAGGGCATCGCGCAGCTTGAAGGACCGTCGGGCCTGCTGGCCCAGTTCCAACTCGACGCCGGACAGGTCGGGGTCGGACGGGATCAGATCCAGACCGGGCAGGAGGGTGTTCACCACGGCGGTCTCCATGGGTTGTTCGCCCATGAGCACGTCATAGAGGGTCACCTTGCGCAGAGCCCGGCCTACACCAAGGCCAGTGGAGGCATTGCCCTGGGGATCGCTGTCGATCAGCAGGACCCGCTCGCCCACAGCGGCCAGGGCCGTGCCCAGATTGATGGCCGTGGTCGTCTTGCCCACGCCGCCCGTCTGGTTCGCCACCACAAGGACCCGGAGAGGCCGGTCAGACTTCTGGTCAGACTTTGCCACGAAGCAGCTTCCTCACTCGCACGATGCGACCTCTCGCATCACTCTGGCTGGGCAGGACATCCGCCTCAAAGCCCCAATATCTTGTAGCGTCTTCAAGCTCTGACGCAACATCTTGACCCTTCAGGAAGAGGGCCTCGGCCCCCCGTTTCAGGTATGGCCGGCCATACCCCATCAGGCGCGACAGGGGTGCGCAAGCCCGAGCCGTGACGATATCCACTGAAAGCGACACTTGTTCCGCCCTGGCGTGATGAACCGTGGCGGGAAGCGCCAATTGGGTCACCACCTCGGTGAGAAAGCGGCAGCGCTTGGCCATGGATTCCACCAGATGGACATGGTGACCCTCCCGGCCCTTGAAGAAGATGGCGAGGATGACGCCGGGCAGGCCGGCACCGCTACCCAGGTCGGCCCAGGTCTTTGCAGCCGGAGCCAGGGTCAGGAGCTGGGCACTGTCCCAGGCGTGGCGATCCCAGTAGTGGTCCATGGACTTCGGCCCCACCAGATTCATCCGGCTGTTCCAGTCCTCCAGCAGCAGGCGATAGGCTTCAAGGTCCGCCATCTGGGCCGGGGTGGCCCCGGTCAGGCGCTGGAAGCCTTCGGCATCCACCATGTTTTCGGGATCAGGCGGCGCGGCGACGGACATGGGCAAGCAGGGCTGTGAGGGCACCGGGGGTCACACCTTCGATCCGAGCCGCCTGGCCCAGGGTAAGGGGCCGGATGGTCTGGAGCTTTTCGCGAATCTCATTGGAGAGGCCGCCGACAGCGCCATAGTCGAGATCGGGATTGAGGGTCAGGTTCTCATCTCGCCGGAAGGCCGCGACATCGGCATCCTGCCGGTCAAGATATCCGGCATAGGCCGCATCGATCTCGATCTGCTCGCGGATGGCCGGAGCCCAGGCGCTGATCTGGGGCCAGATCCCGGCGAGGGTTTCGAAACTGATGGTGGGATAGGCAAGCAGCTGGGACAGGTCTCGGCGCTGACCATCGGCCTTGACCGGAAGACCGGCCTTTTCGGCCTGGGAGGGGGTGAGGGTGAGGCTGCGCGCCTCGACCCGGGCCGCCTCCAGGGCGAGGCTCTTGGCGAGGAAGGCTGTTTCACGTGAAACACCGACGACCCCCAGACCCATGCCCAGGCCGGTCAGGCGCTGGTCGGCATTGTCGGCCCGAAGCCGCAGACGGAACTCCGCCCGGCTGGTGAACATCCGATAGGGCTCGGTGACGCCACGGGTCACCAGGTCATCGATCAGGACCCCGATATAGGCCTCATCCCGCCCAAGGATCGCCGGATCCGAACCTCCCGCGGCGCGGGCGGCATTGAGCCCGGCCATGAGACCCTGGGCCCCGGCCTCCTCATAGCCCGTGGTGCCATTGATCTGGCCGGCCAGATAGAGGCCAGGCAGCCGCTTGACCTCGAGGCTGGGGTCCAGCTCCCGGGGATCCACATAGTCATATTCGATGGCATACCCGTAGCGGCGCACCCTTACGGCCTCGAGACCGGGAATTGTGCGCAGGAACAGGTCCTGGGTCTCCGTTGAGACCGAGGTGGAAATGCCGTTGGGATAGACGGTGTCATCGTCCAGACCCTCTGGCTCCAGAAAGATCTGGTGGCTGGCCTTGTCGGCAAACCGCACCACCTTGTCCTCGATGGAAGGGCAATAGCGGGGCCCGCGGCCCTGGATGCGCCCGCCATAGACAGCGGACTCCGAAAGCCGGTCGGCAATGATCTGGTGGGTCTCGGCCGTGGTCCAGGTGATGCCACAGGCGATCTGGGGCACCTCAATCCGGTCGGTCAGAAAGGAGAAGGGGACAGGCTCGTCATCGGCCGCCTGCATCTCCAGGCGGTCCCAGCCAATGGAACTGGCCACCAGGCGGGCCGGGGTGCCGGTCTTCAGACGTCCCATAGCCAGGCCCAGCTCATAGAGCCGGTCGGCCAGGCCGATGGAGGGCGCCTCATCCACCCGACCGGCGGCGATCCGCAGATCCCCCTGATGGATGATGCCCTTCAGGAAGGTGCCCGTGGTCAGGACGACGCGGCCGGTCTCATAGTCCTCGCCACTGGCCCCGACGACCCCACAGATCCGCCCCTCACGGACCACCAGATCCTCGACCGCCTCGGCCTTGAGGGTCAGATTGGGGGTATGGGCCAGCTCGGCCTGCATGGCTTCGCGATAGAGCTTGCGGTCGATCTGGGATCTCGGACCCCGCACCGCCGCGCCCTTGGAGCGGTTCAGCATCCGGAACTGGATGCCGGACCGGTCGGCCAGACGCCCCATGACGCCATCCAGGGCATCGATC
>CAIYZB010000335.1 GCA_903930545.1 uncultured Alphaproteobacteria bacterium | reverse complement strand
GTGGGGGGTGAGAACACCCCGGCCCAGGCTGTCCGCGAGAGCATAGAGGTGGCCAAGGCCGCCGAGCGGCTTGGCTATCATCGCTTCTGGGTGGCTGAGCACCACAATCTGAAGAGCCTGGCCTCGGCGGCCCCGGAAATCCTCATCGCCGCCGTCAGCCAGGTGACCTCGACCATCCGTCTGGGATCCGGCGGGGTCATGCTGGTCAATTATTCTCCCCTGAAGGTCGCCGAGGTCTTCATGGAGCTTGAGGCCCTGGCCCCCGGCCGCATCGATCTGGGGGTGGGCCGCGCTCTGGGCACGGACATGCGCACCGGCGGGGCCCTGCGATCCTCCGGCTCCGAGGCCTTTCCCCAGTTCTTTGCCCTGCTCAGTGCCTGGCTGCTGGATGCCTCGGGCAAGGAGCCGATCACCGATGCCCATCCGGCGCGGGAGATCCATGCCAGTCCGGCGGGGCCATCGCATCCGGACCTGTTCCTGCTCTGCACCTCGGTGGACAGCGCCATCTTTGCAGGTCAGGCCGGGGTGGGGATGGTCTTTGCCGAGTTCATCGCCCGCACCGATGCAGGCCCGGCCATTGCCGCCTATCGTCAGGCCTTTGTCCCCTCGCCCTTCCGGGATGTTCCCTGGGCGGGTACGGCCCTGATTGCCCTTGCGGCCGACACCACCGACGAGGCCATCCGGCTGGACCTGCCCCGGCGAGCCTCCAACCTCGCCACCCTGCAAGGCGAGCGTCAAAGGTTCCCGACTATCGAGGCCGCCGAGACCTTCCTGGCCCGCCACGTGGGCAGTCCGGCCCTGGCCGGGATCATCGAACGATCGATCGCCGGGGACGCTGACAAGGTAAAGGCCGCCCTGGATGCCAAGGCGGCCTCAACTCAAGCCGACGAAATCTTTGTCATGGCCTCGGGCCCGACCCTGGAAAGCCGGATCCGGTCCCTGGAATTGCTCAGGCCCTGACCATACCGGCCTGGGCGGCGGGACGGGCACGCATGTGGTCAGCCCACCGGGTCAGGGCGGCGAGCTCTTCCGGGATCTTGAACTTCAGCATCCGGGTGAAGTCGATCCCGGTGAAGGCCACGATATCGGCAATGGTCAGGCGGTCCCCGGCAATGAAGGGGTGGTCGGCCAGCTGGCGTTCGAGAACCCTGAGGGCCCGGGTCGCGGCGGCAGCGTTGTAGTTGCCGACCTCGGCATTCTGGGTCTCGAGGGCCGCCAGGGCCGGATAGAGATGCCGCACGGCAAACATGAAGGGCGTGGCGACCAGCATCTCGACGCGACGGGTCCACATCTCGATCACGGCCACTTCGGTTGGCGTCGTTCCGAACAGATTGGGCGCGGGATAGACGCTCTCGAGATAGCGGCAGATAGCGAGGCTCTCGGTGATTGTGGTGCCATCGTCCATCTCGAGGGCCGGCACATTGGCCAGACCCATCTTCTGCAGATAGTCCGGGGTCTTGTGGGTTCCCTGCATCAGGTTCATCTGGATGATCTCGATGTCCTCGATGCCCTTTTCAGCCATGAACCAGCGAACACGGCGGGGATTGGGCGCGATGACGGCGTCATAGAGTTTCACAGGTTCGTCTCCTACTGGCCGAACAGTTCACGGGGCATGGCACCGACCACGGCAGCGGTCATGCAGGTGGCAAGGAAACCGGCAATCAGGGCCTTCCAGACCATGCCGATGATCTCGTTGCGGCGCTCCGGCATCAGGACCCCCATGCCGGAGACGGTGATCCCCACCGAGCCGACATTGGCAAAGCCGCACAGGGCATAGGTCATGATCATGCGGGTGCGCTCGGTCATATCCCCCTCAGGGATCGCGCCCAGCTGGATGAAGGCGATGAACTCGGTGAGCATCAGCTTCACCCCCAGCAGGTAGCCCGCCTTGTAGGCCTCGTCCCAGTGGACCCCCATGGCCCATGCCAGGGGCTGGAAAAGGACCCCGAGGATCCGTTCCAGGGTCAGGGGCTCGCCCAGGACATCCCCGAAATTGGAGAGCAGGCCGTTGCCGATGGCCACCAGGGCCACAAAGACAATGAGGATGGCCGAGATGTTCAGAACCACGGTCAGGCCATCCATGGTGCCCTTGGAAATGGCATCGATGGAGCTGTCGTATTTCAGCATCGAGGTATAGTCGGCATAGGCTCCGCCCTTGCCGTCCTTCTCCGGGATCATGATCCGCGCCAGAAGGACACCGGCCGGGGCCGAGACGATGGAGGCCACCAGGACGTGGGCCGCCGCATTGGGCAGGACGGCCTTCAGGATGGTGGCATAGGCCACCATGGTTGAGCCGGCGACGGTGGCCAGACCCACCACCATCATCAGGAACAGCTCGGAACGGCTCAGCTTGTCGAGATAGGCCCGGATGACGATGGGGCTCTCGATCATGCCCAGGAAGATATTGGCCGCCACGGCCAGGGCCGAGGCCCCACCCAGGCCCATGGTCTTCTGGAAGATGAAGCCGAAACCCCGGGTGATCCATTTCAGGATCTTCCAGTGCCAGAGCAGGGCCGAAAGTGCCGAGATCACCAGGATCAGGGGCAGAACCTGGAAGGCAAAGACGAACAGGGCCCCGTTATTGGCCACTACATAGGGCTGGGCCCCGCCGCCCATATAGCCGAAGACAAACTGGGTGCCCTGGGCCGTGGCCGAGGCCAGCCCATCCACCCCGTCATTGATCCCGGCAATGACGTTCTGGGCACCTGGCAGACCAAACAGCATCAAGACCAGACCGACCTGCACGGTCACGGCACCGATGGTCAGCCGCCAGGGGAACTTGCGCTTCTGCTCTGACAGCGCCCAGCAGACCAGGACTGTCGCAGCCAGGCCAACAAGGCTCTGGGCGTTCTCCGGACGAAACATCAATCAGCCCCCTGACGTCCGGACTCAGGCCCGGTCGTTCCCTGACACTTGAATATCAAGGTCAGGGAGGAGGCAAGGACCGGCGATCAGGCCTGATAGGCCGGAGCGTAGTTCATCAGGGCATTGCCGGACGCGTCACCGGCACCGCTGCCGCCATCCACCGGGATGATGGCCCCGTTCACATAGGCCGCCTGGGGCGAGGACAGGAAGATGGCCATGTCGGCGATCTCGTCCTTCAGACCATAGCGACGCATGGGATTGCGGCTCTTCACCCGGGCCTCGGCTTCGTCGGTGGGGGCAAGGCGCGCCATGCCCTCGGTCTCCGCAATGGGGCCGGGCGAGATGGCATTGACCCGCACGCCGGCCGGTCCCCACTCAAGGGCCAGGCACTTGGTCAGCATATTGATCCCGGCCTTGGCCGCGCAGACATGGGCCTGATAGAGCGAGGCCCGTTCGGCCTGACCAGCCGTGATCGAGATCAGGGAGGCTCCCGGGCGGCGCAGGAACTCGAAAGAGGCCCGCAGGACATTGAAGGTCCCGATCAGGTCGATGTCCACCACCGTCTTGAAGCCATTGGCCGACATGCCGAGCGCCGGGGCGACAAAGTTGCCCGCCGCGCCAGACAGGACAATGTCGATATCGCCAAAGGCCTCGTGGGTGCGCTTCAGGCTGGCTTCAATGGCGGCATAGTCACGGACGTCGGCGGCAATGCCGATGCAGCCGTCCCCGACTTCCTTCGCGGCCGCGGCGATCTTGTCCTCGCTACGGCTGATGATCACCACATTGGCCCCGGCCGCCTTGAATCGCTTGGCGATGCCGAGATTGATCCCGCTGGAGGCCCCCGCCACATAGGCGGTCTTGCCGGCGAGGGTCTGTTCCTGAGCCATTTTCGTCTCTCCCTTATGAGTTGGCCCCAGTGTGACGGGGGACTCGATGCCTGGGAAGCCGCCAGCGCCTTACCTCGAATTAACTAGGCCCAACGGGGCGGCCGGATCATCTCTTGGGCTCGCGGAGAGACGAGATGTCACTGGCCCTGGCCACCCTCATTCACGAATGGCGACGCTATCTTGCGGCCGTCATTGCCCTGGCCTTTTCAGGCCTGCTGATCCTGGCCCAGGTCGGGATGTTCACGGGTATCGTCAAAGGGGCCACGGCCACCATCGACCGGTCCCGGGCCGATCTGATGATCATGCCGCCCAAGATGGAGAGCCTGATCAATTCCGGCAGCTCAGCCCTGCCCCGCCGTATCCAGCCCCTGCTCTACATGCACCCGGAAGTGGCTGAGGTCGCCAGTTTCGACGGCGACGGCGCGCGCTGGACCAACCGGCCTGAGCCCGGGAAGAAGGCCGTCACCACCTTTGTCCAGGTCAATATGGTCGATACCCGGGCCGGGGCAGTGACCCTGCCGACGGATTATTCCGAGACCGTACGTCTGGCCCTGATGGAACCCTATGCCATCGCCATCGACCGCACCGCCCTGAAGCGCCTTGGGGTCAAGCTGGGGGATGCTGCGGCCCTGAACGGTCGCACGGTTCGAGTCAGGGCCATCCTCGATGGCTATCCCGACATCAACCAGGCCTCGGTGGTGATCTCCCGCGACACCATGCGGATGCTGGGCATGGGGGAAAAGAGCGACAAGACCGGCCCCCTCATGGTGCGGCTGAAGGATCCCTCCCGCACCGAGATCGTCCGCGACCAGCTCAATGCCAATGCCAAGGGGGCCTATCGCGCCTGGACCCGGCCCGAACTGGCCAAGGCCAATGAAGGAGCCCTGATGCAGGAGCAGATCATCGGGATCTTCCTGGGCTTTTCGGTCTTCCTCGGTTTCCTCATCGGGGTCGGGATCACCTCCCAGACCCTGCGCGGGGCGATCCTGGCCAATATCAAGGAGTTTGCCAGCTTGAGGGCCCTGGGGGTCTCCATGGGCTCCCTGCGTCTGGTGGTTGTCGAGCTGTCCTTCTGGGTCGGGGTGGTGGGTCTCGCGGCCACGGCCCTGTTCACCTTCGGGGTCTATCTCCTGGCCCAGAGCGGCGGCATGCCCATGGGCTTTCCCATTCCCTGGGTGGTGGGGGTGGCCATCCTGCTGCTCACCATCTCCCTGGCCTCCGGCCTCATGGCCCTTGGCATTCTCAAGCACAGCCAGCCCGCGGACCTCCTGAGATGAGCGCCATTGCCCTGGAGGCCCATGGCCTCGTCAAACGCTTCAAGACCGGCCGGTCCTATGTCGAGGTGCTCAAGGGCGTGGACTTCCAGGCCCTGCACGGGGACGTGACCATGGTCATGGGCCCCTCGGGCTCTGGCAAGTCCACCCTGGTCGCCGCCCTGTCCGGCCTGCTTCGGCCCGATA
Source organism: uncultured Alphaproteobacteria bacterium (assembly GCA_903930545.1). Taxonomy (GTDB): domain Bacteria; phylum Pseudomonadota; class Alphaproteobacteria; order Caulobacterales; family Caulobacteraceae; genus Phenylobacterium. Next base: position 1,315 of record CAIYZB010000335.1, on the reverse strand, counting down.
GCGGCATGGTGAGCGCCCTGGACCAGAAGCTGTGGGATCTGAAACCAGGTCGGATTGACCGGTTCCGGCTGGATCACTGCGGCTTCATATTTCAGGGCTTCAACCTGTTCTCCGCCCTCAGCGCCCTGCAGCAGGTGGCGGTGGTATTGAAATACAAGGGATACTCCAAATCCGAGGCCCGGGACCGGGCGGAACTGGCCCTGACCGAGGTCGGCCTGGGTCACCGCCTGAACCAGCGCCCCGCAGAACTCTCGGGGGGCGAAAAGCAGAGGGTTGCCATTGCCCGGGCCCTGGCAAAGGACCCCCAGTTGCTGTTTGCCGACGAACCCACCTCCGCCCTCGATGGCGAGAATGGCCAGGTGGTGACCCGGCTCTTGCAGAGGGCGGCCAAGCAACACGGGGCCGCGGTGATCTGCGTGACCCACGACCCGCGCCTTGAAGCCTTCGCCGACCGCATCATTCACATCGAGGACGGCCTGATCCTCGACGACCGTCGGGTGCGCCCCGCTGTCATTCCCACCACACCCGATCTCATCGGAGCCTGATCCATGCCCGCCCTGTCCCGCAGGTTTGTCCTTCCCATCGCCCTGGTTGCCGCCCTGGGTCTCGGCGGCGGAGGATGGATGGTCTTTTCCCAGGCCCAGGCCAAAAAGGCTGAAGCCGCCAAGGAGTCCGACAAGACAGCCCCCTTGAGCCCCTTTCTGGCTGTTGCCAATGGCAAGGCCGATGTCGAAGGGGGCATGATCCAGGTCGCCGCCCGGCGGGCAGGCATTGTCCGCGAGGTCCTGGTCCAGGAAGGTGAATCCGTAACCAAGGGCCAGATCCTCGCCCGCCAGGAGGACGACGAACCCCGCCTCGCCGCCGCCCGGGCCGCCGCCAATGTGGAACAGGCCCGGGCCCAGATCGACCTGAACCAGGTGCGCCTGACCACGGCCCGGCGGGAATATCAGCGGCTGCAGTCCCTGGTGGGCCAGAACTTTGTGGCCGCCCAGCGCCTGGATCAGGCCCGCGACGCCATCCGTGAAGCCGAGGCAGGGCTCAGCGCCCAGCGGGCGGCCGTGGCCACCGCCCAGGCCGCCCTGGCCGAGGCCCGTTACAATCAGGAACTCACCATCATCCGCGCGCCGGCCGATGGGCGGATCGCAAGGCGGTATGCCAATCCGGGTTCCGGGGCCTCAACCCTGAACGTTTCCAACATGTTTGACCTGGAGCCCGCAGCGCCACGCATCGTCCGGGCCGAGATCTCCGAAGGGGCCCTGCCCAATGTCTCCATCGGCCAGACCGTCCAGATCGCTCCGGAGTCCGACCCGACCCG
>CAIYZB010000334.1 GCA_903930545.1 uncultured Alphaproteobacteria bacterium | reverse complement strand
TGCCGGCGAATTCCACGCCGACGAACTCCTCGTCCACCAGGCTCAGAGCCTCCAGCGGTGTCCAGTCGGTTCGATCGGAGGGTGCATCACAGCCCATCCGATAGACATATTCCGCCTCCACCGCAGCAAACCCGCCGGGGATAGCCGACAGCTGGCTGGGGAGCCCACCACTTTGGCTGACATTGCGGCTGAAGATCGGGCCGGTCACCCGCTCCGCGCCCAGTTCGGCCTGAAGGTCGGGGGGAATGAGTCCCACCTTCCATCCGGCAATGGTGTCGGGCCAAATCGCAATGGCCTCATCCTGGCACCGATATCCAGCGGCAAGGTCGGCCGGCAGGGGGCCCGGGAAGTCGGGAAGGGAGCGGGCTGAGAGGCGTGCGCCGACAAACCTTGCGGCAACAGCAGCCGGGTCAAAAATCTGTCGATCGATGAACGGAGCCGCGGTCACGGGCACAGGCTCCGGTGTCGGAGGTCAGGACCGTTCAGGTGGGCGGGGATGAAAGAGTTCTTCGTCACGATGGCCGGACATTGGGGGAATAGGTAACCGGTGTCAATTTCCAGCCGGCGCACTTGCGCGCAAAGATGACACCGGTTACCAGCCACTTCTGACTTGAGGGCGAGAGAAGATGCCCAGGCCCCTGATCCTGAATGACGACAGGCTGTTCCCTGCGGACGCCGAAGCACGGGCGACTGCGAGGCGCCTCTACGGCTCCGTCCGAGACCTGCCCATCATCAGCCCCCACGGCCATACCGATCCAGGCTGGTTTTCGGGCAATGCCCCGTTCGCCAATGCGGCCGAACTCCTGCTGACCTCCGACCACTATCTCTACCGGATGTTGTTCAGCCAGGGCCTGGCGCTTGGCGATCTGGGGGTCCCCTCGAGGGTGGGACCCAGTGATGCGGACCCGAGGGCGGCCTGGCGGATCCTCGCGTCGAACATGCATCTCTTCCGAGGCACGCCCTCGTCGATCTGGCTCAATCAGGTCTTTGCTGAGGTGTTCGGGTTCGAGGTGGCTCTGGATGGCTCGACGGCAGATTTCTATTTTGACCGGATCGGCGAACTGCTGGGGACCCCGGAATTCCTGCCTCGGGCCCTGTTCGAGCGGTTCAACATCGAGTTTCTGGCGACCACGGAATCGCCAGTCGACGACCTGGCCCACCACAAGGTGATCCGTCAGAGCGGCTGGAAAGGCCGGGTGGTCACCGCCTATCGCCCGGACCCGGTGATCGACGCCGAGCACGAGGACTTCTCAGTGGCCCTCGCCCAGTTCGGTGATCTGACCGGCCAGGATGTCCTGACCTGGAGCGGCTATCTGGAGGCCCACCGCATCCGGCGCGCCTATTTCGCCACCATGGGGGCGACCTCCACAGACCACGGCCACCCGACGGCCGCCACGGCCGATCTGTCGCGGCCTGATGCCGAGGCCCTGTTTGCGAAGATCGTGTCCGGCAAGGCCTCCCCGGCGGATGCAGAACTCTTTCGGGCCCAGATGCTCACCGAAATGGCGGCGATGAGCCTTGAGGACGGGCTGGTCATGCAGATCCATCCTGGCTCCCTGCGCAATCACAATCGTCGGGTGTTTGCTGACTTCGGCCGTGACAAGGGGGCTGATATTCCCCAGCCTACGGATTATGTGCGGTCCCTGCGGCCCTTGTTGGACCGGCTCGGCAGCGAGGCCGGCCTGACCATCATCCTGTTCACCCTGGACGAGACCACCTATAGCCGCGAACTGGCACCCTTGTCCGGGCACTATCCGGCGCTCAAACTGGGGCCGCCCTGGTGGTTCCACGATAGCCCCGAAGGCATGCGCCGCTTCCGGGAACAGGTCACCGAGACGGCTGGCTTCTACAATACCGTCGGCTTCAATGCCGACACCCGTGCTTTCCTTTCGATCCCTGCAAGGCACGATCTCGCCCGGCGTGCGGACTGCGCCTTCCTTGCCCGTCTGGTGACAGAACACAGGCTGACCGAGGACGAGGCCGCTGAGCTTGCCCGGGACCTAGCCTACACATTGCCCAAGCATGCCTACAAACTGGATCACACCCCGATCGATGGCCGACTGGTCCGCGTCGGCTAGAGGAGAACATCATGTTCAAGAAGACCTATCACGCCACCCACCCGGACATGATGGCCGGTGCCAGCAATGACGACCTACGTGATCGCTACCTGATCAACGGACTGTTCGTCCCCGGGGAGGTCGTTCTCAACTACTCTCACAACGAACGTTTTGTGATCGGGGGTGCTGCACCGGTTGATAGCCCCCTGGCCCTGCCGCACCAGACCGAGCCGGCCTCCGCCGCGGGGCATCCCTTCCTGGAGCGCAGGGAACTGGCGGCGGTGAATGTGTCTGACGCCGCGGGTCGTATCACAGTGGACGGAGAGGTCTTCAGCCTGGCCTCCCGGGACTGTCTCTACATTCCCATGGGGTCCACCGACGTGGTCTTCGAGTCCGTGGACAGCGGCAAGCCCGCCCGGTTCTACCTCGTCTCCACCCCGGCCCATGCCCGGTTCGAGACCAAGCAGATCTCCATCGCCCAGTCGGCTCCCCTGGAGCGTGGGTCTCTTGAGACCTCCAATGCCCGGGTGATCTACCAGATGGTGGTGCCCTCGACCTGCCGTTCGGCCCAGCTGCTTCTGGGGATGACCATCCTGCAGACCGGCAGTGTCTGGAACACGATGCCGCCCCATCTCCACGACCGTCGCTCGGAGGTCTATTTCTACTTCGGCCTCAATGAGGATGAGCGGGTCTTCCACTTCATGGGTGAATCTGACTCCGCCCGACACATCGTCATGGCCAATGAGGAGGCGGTGATGTCGCCGCCCTGGTCGATCCATATGGGCTCCGGCACCTCGAACTATACCTTCATCTGGGCCATGGGGGGC
>CAIYZB010000333.1 GCA_903930545.1 uncultured Alphaproteobacteria bacterium | reverse complement strand
GGAGGCGCGAATGGCCTTCTCGGCGGGAGTCACCATGGACTTGTCCCAGATGCTGACCGTGATCATCCGGGGCTCGGGGACACTGACAGCCCCCACCTGGTTGAGCGGAACCTGGGAGCCATAGGCCTCGACCATGATCTGATCGAGCAGGCTGGACGAGGCCCGGCCAGTCCGCAGAGAGGCGAATTCTTCCTTGAGGGCCTGGACCGCCTTGTCCATGCGGTCACGATATTTGGCAATGACGGGTTTTTCGGGGGCGGCCATGACGTGCTCCTGGCTTTGGTCTTCTAGTCTCAGGCAATGGTCGTATAGACGCCCTGGCCTTTGAGAACCTTCATGAAATTTCCCCGCTCGCGGATCGAGAAGACCACGATGGGAACCTGATTGTCGCGCATGAGGGCAATGGCCGAGGCGTCCATGACCCTGAGATCCTTGGACAGGACCTCGTGATAGCTGAGGGTATCATAGCGAACGGCCTCGGGATCTTTCTTGGGATCGGCCGTATAGACCCCGTCCACGCTGGTTCCCTTGAAGAGGGCATCACAGCCCATCTCGGCAGTGCGCAGGGCGGCAGGCGTGTCCGTGGTGAAGAAGGGCGCGCCCAGGCCGGCGGCGAAGATCACCACCCTGCCCTTTTCGAGATGGCGCAGGGCCCGGCGGCGGATATAGGGCTCGCAGACCGCGTCCATGGGAATGGCGGACTGGACGCGGGTATGGACGCCGACCTTCTCCAGGGCACCCTGAAGGGCCAGGGCGTTCATCACCGTGGCCAGCATGCCCATATAGTCGGCGCTGGCCCGTTCCATGCCCCGCCCGGCCAGGGACACCCCCCGGAAGATGTTGCCGCCGCCGATGACCAGGCAAAGCTCGATGCCGGCATCGGTGACTTCCTTGATGTCCTCGGCCACCGCCTCGATGGTCTTGGTATCGATCCCGAAGGGCGCATCGCCCATCAGCACCTCACCTGACATCTTCAGAAGAATTTTCCTGTAGCGCGGCTGGGCATCGGTCATCGAAGGCATCCGTAGAATCTGGGCTGCTCTACATAAACCAAGGGCGCGGCTCGCGTCGAACGAACCGCGCCCCTGGGCACTCAAAGATCAGTGAAAAATTAGGCCTGACCGGTCATCGAGGCCACTTCGGCCGCGAAATCATCCTGCTTCTTTTCCACGCCCTCGCCGAGGGCGAAGCGCACGAAGCTCTTCATCACCACGGGGGAGCCAAGTTCCTTGGCCGTGTCGGCGATCAGGGCCTCGATGGTCTGGTCCGGGTTCATCACGAAAGCCTGCTTAAGAAGCACAACTTCCTCGAAGAACTTGCGGATCCGGCCCTCGACCATCTTTTCAACGACGGCAGCGGGCTTGCCCGAAGCCAGGGCCTGCTCGGTGAAGATCGCCTTTTCGCGCTCGACAGCCGCCGGGTCCAGATCATCGGTGGACAGGGACAGGGGATTGGTCGCCGCCACATGCATGGCGATCTTGCGGCCGACTTCCTGCAGCTTGGTGGCATCGCCAGCGCCTTCCAGCGCCACGAGCACGCCGAGCTTGGCCACGCCTTCGCCCTGCTGGTTATGCAGGTAGAGGGCAATGGCCCCTTCGCTCACCTGAACGCGGGCCGAGCGGCGGAGAAGCATGTTCTCGCCGATGGTCGCGATCATGTTGGTGACCAGGTCGGACACGACCTCGCCCTTGGCGGTCTTGGCAGCCGAAATCGCCTCGACGCCTTCGACGTCCAGGGCAACGGCCGCGATGTCGCGGGCGGCACCCTGGAAGGTTTCGTTCTTGGCCACGAAGTCAGTCTCGGCATTGAGCTCGATGAGCACGCCGGTCTTGCGATCGGCACTCACCAGGCCTGCAACCAGACCCTCGGCCGCAGCGCGGTCCGACTTCTTGGCAGCCTTGGACAGGCCCTTGGTGCGCAGCCAGTCGATGGCCGCGTCCATATCGCCGTCATTTTCCTGCAAGGCCTTCTTGCAGTCCATCATGCCTGCGCCGGACTTCTCGCGCAGGTCCTTGACCAGCAAAGCAGTGATCTCCGCCATGGTCCGCTCCTTCAGTCTGAAATGGTCGAGAGGCCCCGAAGGGCCTCTCATGGAAATTGGTCTTCGCCCAGGAGCCGCAGCCCCGGGAAATCAGGACTCTGCCGGACCCTCGACAGGGGCGGCTTCGGCCGGAGCCTCCGCCGCCGGGGTCTCCGGAGTGAGTTCGCGAGCCAGGGTCGGCTCCATCGGGGCGATGGAAGCACCGAGGTCGACGCCCGAGGCGGACTGACCAGCGGCCAGGCCATCGAGAACCGAGTCGGCGATCAGGTCGCAATAGAGCTGCAAGGCGCGAGCTGCGTCGTCATTGCCAGGCACCGGATAGGTGATGCCGTCCGGATCGCAGTTGGTGTCGAGGATGGCGATCACCGGAATGCCGAGCTTCTTGGCTTCCAGAATGGCGATGGCTTCCTTGTTGGTGTCGATCACGAACATGATGTCGGGGATGCCGCCCATGTCCTTGATGCCGCCGAGGGACAGTTCCAGCTTGTCCCGTTCGCGGGTCAGCTGCAGCAGTTCCTTCTTGGTGCGGCCGCCCTCACCCTCGAGCACGCCTTCCAGCTCGCGCAGACGCGCGATGGAGCCGGAGACGGTGCGCCAGTTGGTGAGCGTGCCGCCCAGCCAGCGGTGGTTCACATAGTATTGGGCGCAGCGCTTGGCGGCGATGGAGACCGGGTCAGAGGCCTGACGCTTGGTGCCGACGAACAGCACGCGACCGCCGGCGGCAGCGACTTCACGGACCTTAACCAGAGCCTGGTGCAGGAGCGGAATCGACTGGGACAGGTCGATGATGTGGATGTTGGAACGGCTACCGAAGATGTAGCGGTCCATCTTCGGGTTCCAGCGATGGGTCTGGTGGCCGAAGTGGGCGCCAGCTTCCAGGAGCTGACGCATGGAAAAATCAGGAAGCGCCATGGCTTTGTCTCGTCTTTCTTCCGGTTGAACCTCCGCAGACCACCCTCCGATTGGAGGACCGGAATGGAATGGACAGGATGTCTCCCTGCACCTTCCCAAACGCCTGCGTGTGGATTGAGGCGCGGATGTAGGACTAAAGCCTCAAAAAGGCAAGGCCTGAGACCCGGATCACAGATCCTCGACGAAGGAGACCCCCGGTGCGGTCTTTAGGGCACCGCGAACCGAGGCATCGAGGGTGAAGCGCCCTGGCAGCTTGAGTTCGACCTCTCGACCGCCGTCAACGGCGGCAATCAGGATGATCTCCCCGCCCCTGGAATTGACCACACCTTCAAGACGCTTCTTCAGGGCCTCGATCTCGGCACTGCGGGGCACCATGTGAACCTTGAGCCCAGCCACCGCATTCTCGATGGCCTTTTCGATGGGCTCGGCCTCGTCCCCGAAGAAACGCACCTCACCGTCCTTGGCCTTGGCCCGGACCTTTATGCAGACCGACTTGCCCGGCTCCAGGAACTCCCGGAACTTCCTCAGGGACTCTGGAGGGAACAGCACATCGTATTCGCCCGTGGGATCGGAAAGGGTGACGAAGGCGAACTTCTCCCCGCTGCTCTGGGAGGCCTTTTCCTGCTTGCGCCGCACAACCCCCGCCATACGGAAGGCCTCACCCCCGGCCTCGGCCTTGGGCAGGACATCTGACAAGAGCTCCGTCCGCCGACGGCGAAGGGCTGGGATCAGGTCATCCAGCGGATGGCCCGACAAATAGAACCCGACAGCGGCAAGTTCCTCATCCAGCCACTGAACCGGGTTCCAGGCTTCCACCGGCATGAGGCGCGGGCGGGCGGCCTCTGCCTGGTCCCCGCCGAACAGAGAGGCCTGGGATGAGGCACGGTCTGCGGCCACACTCTGACCATAGGCCACCAGACGATCGGCCGAAGCGAAAACAAAGGCCCGATTAGGATTGATGGAATCGAAGGCCCCGGCCCGGGCCAGGGTCTCGAAGGCCCGCTTGTTGACCTGACGCGGATCGACCCGCTCCACAAAATCAAACAGGTCACGGAAGGGCCCGCCCTCGGTGCGGACCTGGACCACATGCTCCATGGCCTGGAGGCCGACATTGCGGATCCCTCCCAGGGCATAGAGCACCTCGCCGTTCTCGACCTCGAAGTCGGCATAGGAGCGGTTCACGTCCGGACGCCGGATCACCACACCGAAGCGTTTGGCGTCCTGATAGAAGACAGCCAGCTTGTCGGTATTGGACAGGTCCAGGCTCATGGAGCCGGCATAGAATTCCACCGGCGCATTGGCCTTCAGCCAGGCCGTCTGGTAGGCGATCAGGGCATAAGGTGCGGCGTGGGACTTGTTGAACCCGTAGCCGGAGAACTTTTCCATCAGACCGAACAGGGTGTCGGCCAGGGCGCTGTCGACCCCGCGCTCGGCGGCACCGGAGGCGAAACGGGCCCTCTGCTGGTCCATCTCCTCCTTCTTCTTCTTTCCCATGGCCCGCCGCAGCAGGTCAGCCTCGCCGAGGCTATAACCCGCCATGATCCGGGCGATCAGCATCACCTGTTCCTGATAGACGATCACCCCATAGGTGGGGGTCAGGACCTGTTCCAGCAGGGGGTGATAGGTATCCAGGGGCTTGCGCCCCATCTTCACATCCACATAGGCCGGGATCGAGTCCATCGGGCCCGGCCGGTAGAGCGAGATCAGGGCGGTGCATTCCTCCAGAGAGGTGGGCCGCAGCTGGCGCAGGGTGTCGCGCATGCCCTGGCTTTCCATCTGGAACACCCCGATGGTCTGGCCTGAGGCCATGACCTGATAGGCCCCGGGGTCATCGAGAGACAGGGTGTGGAGAGCAAATCCTGCTCCACGTTTTTCCAGATGCTTCATCGCCCGGCTGATGACCGTAAGGGTCTTCAGGCCCAGGAAGTCGAACTTCACGAGCCCCGCGCTTTCGACCCACTTCATGTTGAACTGAGTGGCCGGCAGGTCCGAGCGGGGATCCTGATAGAGCGGCGAGAGCTGGGTCAGGGGTCGATCTGAAATCACCACCCCGGCCGCGTGGGTCGAGGCGTTGCGATAGAGCCCCTCCAGCTGCAGGGCGATGTCGATGAGCTGGGCGACAGCCTCGTCATCATCCTTGGCCTGTTTCAGCCTCGGCTCGATCTCCAGGGCCCGGGCCAGGGTAACGGGATTGGCCGGATTGGCCGGGACCATCTTTGCAAGCCGGTCCACCT
>CAIYZB010000332.1 GCA_903930545.1 uncultured Alphaproteobacteria bacterium | reverse complement strand
TGGCCACGGCCCGGGGCAGGCTCCAGCCATGGGGCTCGGCGGTCAGGGCAAAGGCGCATTCGACCAGACTGCGGGGCACATAATCAGAGGCGAAGGCATCCAGCAGATCGGCCTCCGCCAGATCCGCGGCGCGGACATTGCCGGAATAGGAACCACCGCGGATCAGATTGGGTCCGCCCATGACCACGATCATGCCCCGCTCACGGGCCCGGTTGGCGGCTTCATGGGTGACGGGAAACTCGGAGACTGTTGCCCCGAGATCCGCGGCTTCATCGATATGGGCGATATCCTCGTCATCGTGGCTGGCCAGGGGAATGTTCCTGTCGGCGGCCAGCTCCGCCACCAGCTTGCGATGTCGGGTCGCATTGCGGCCCTGGCGATCGCGGAACTGGGCCATGCGGGCATCTATGTCGTCGGGAGACATTCCGTTCGACGTCCAGTTCGCCTGATACTTCTCCAGATTTCGGTACTGTCTCTGGCCCGGCGTATGATCCATCAAGGAAAACAGGGCTGTCAGGGGATGAACTGCCAGCTGTTCCAGCCGGACAGGCAGATCATCAGACGGGGTCTCACAGCGCCAGTGCAGCTTGTGGTCACCCTTGAGCAGGCCTGTCTGGCTGGCCTGAAGAAGACCGTCAGCCAGACGACCGAGATTGTCATAGTTGCGGGCGGCAGAGACATTGAGCGAACCGATGCTCAGGCTGTCGAATACCGTGGTCACGCCGACGGACACACAGCAGCCGTCATGGGTGATGGCCGCGGAGACCGGATTCCAGTCGATATTCGGGCGGGGAAAGAAGTGTTTTTCCAAATTATCTGTATGCAGATCAATCACCCCAGGCATCAGGACATCGCCGTCCAGATCTTCCCCAACGCCGCAGGTTCCGCGATCAATCGAGGCAATCTGGCCGTCCCTGACCAGCACAGACCCGATGAAGGCATCGTCCAGGGTGACCACGAGGGCGTTCTTCAGGGCGAATTCCATGGCAGTCTCCTGGCAGGCGGCTAACCGCGTTCGGGCTCTGGGAAGTCGATGATCACCTCGGTCGCCGCGCGGGAAATTCCGTATTCAAGCGGACGGCCAAGACCATCGATGTTGAGATAGCAGTGCACCAGCAGCGGCGTGTGCCGCGGAAGATGCAGCAGGTCGGCCTCTGCCACCGTGGGCAGGCGCGCAGAAATGGCTGTGCGGCGGCGGGTATAGTCGGGAACCCCAAGGTCGATCAGGGTCTGGGTGATGGTGCCCCGTGCCCGATACATCTCGACGAAGCCCGGGAACCGCTCGGCACTGAAATGGTGCTGGCTGAGACCCGTGGGTTCCTCGTCAACGAAACGACGGCGCTCGAGATAGACAACAGGCTGGCCGGCACGAAGACCCAGCTGGCCGGCGACCTTGGAGTCCGAGGGACGAACCAGGAGCTTGAGGGTCTCGGTCCTGGGGGTGCGGCCGCGTTCGAGGACGTGTTCGGTGAACCGTGGCCGCCGCTGCAATTCCATGGGCTTGGTCTTGCGGCGCACATAGCTGCCTCGGCCCTGGGCCGACTCCACGATGCCCTTGTCC
>CAIYZB010000331.1 GCA_903930545.1 uncultured Alphaproteobacteria bacterium | reverse complement strand
TGACGCGATCCAGGTCAAGGGCCCGGAACTGGTCCCATTCGGTAATGATCACCAGGGCATCAGCCCCTTGCGCCACCGCATAGGGGTCGGCGCGGAAATCCACATCTTTCAATAGGGCCTGGGCCTCATGGGTGCCTTCGGGGTCGAAGGCCTGGACCTTTGCGCCCTGGGCCTGAAGGGCCGGGATGATGTCCAGACTGGGGGCATCGCGCATGTCATCTGTATTGGGTTTGAAAGTCAGGCCCAGGACCCCCACGGTTTTGCCCTTCAGGTCGCCGGAGACGGCGCTGACCTTGGTCGCCATGGCCTTCTTGCGCGCGTCGTTCACCGCCACGGTGGTCTCGATCAGCCTCACAGGAGACCCGGCATCCGTCGCTGTGCGCACCAGGGCCAGGGTGTCCTTCGGGACGCAGGACCCACCATAGCCAGGCCCGGCATTGAGGAACTTGTTGCCGATCCGCTTGTCCAGGCCGATGCCCTTGGCCACCTGCTGGACATCGGCCCCCACGGCCTCGCAAAGATCGGCCATCTCGTTGATGAAGGTGATCTTCATGGCCAGGAAGGCATTGGCCGCGTACTTGATCAGCTCGCTGGTCCGTCGCCCGGTGAAGACGATCGGGGTCTCGTTCAGATAGAGCGGCCGGTAGAGCTCGGACATGACGGGACGGGCCCGCTCGTCCTCTATCCCCACCACCACCCGGTCCGGACGCTTGAAGTCCTCGATGGCTGCACCTTCCCGCAGGAACTCCGGATTGGAGACCACGGCGAAGTCGGCATCGGGGCGTTTGGCGCGGATGCGGCGCTCGATCTCGTCGCCGGTGCCGACGGGAACCGTCGACTTGGTGACGATGACGGTGAAGCCGTCCAGCAGATCGGCGATCTCCTCGGCCGCCGCATAGACATAGGACAGGTCCGCATGGCCATCGCCCCGGCGCGAGGGGGTGCCGACGGCGATGAAGACGGCGTCGGCGGCCTTCACGGATTCTGCCGCATCGGTGTCAAAGGACAGGCGTCCGGCCCGAACATTCTGGGCGACCAGACCGTCAAGGCCTGGCTCGAAGATCGGAATGCCACCCGCCCTCAGGCGTTCGATCTTGCTGGCATCCTTGTCGATGCAGGTCACCTGGTGGCCGAAATCGGCGAAACAGGCCCCCGATACCAGACCCACATATCCGGTTCCGATCATCGCGACGTGCATGGAAAAACCCGATCTTCAGTTGGGGGACAGGCCCGAGGCCTAGACTTCCTGGTTGTACTTGCCGACCTGGGGCCGCTTGGCCAGGCGCGGTTTGACCTCCTGGTGGAAGAGGGCGCGCATGTCCTCGTCCGACTGGGTGCTTTCTACCACGACCACGATTTCCGGCTTGTTGGACGAGGCCCGGACCAGGACCCATGACCCATCCTCCAGGGCGACCCGCACGCCATTGACGGTGATCACCTCGACGATCTTGCGCCCAAGGATGGTACCGCCAGATGCCCCCAGGGCTTCGTATTCCGCCACCACATCGGCGACGACCCCGTATTTCTCCTCGTCGGCGCAATGGGGCGACATGGTCAGGGAAGTATAGGCGACGGGCAGCTCGTTCTTCAGGTCGGCCAGGCTCTTGTCCGGATGACGGTCCAGCATGCCAAGAATGGCGGCCGCGGCTGTCAGCCCACAGTCATAGCCTCGGCCAAGGGGGGCGTTGAAAAAGAAGTGCCCGGACTTCTCGAACCCTGCCAGAGCGCCGATCTCGGCGGTCTTGCGCTTGATATAGCTGTGACCGGTCTTCCAGTAGATCGTGCTTGCCCCATTGGCCTTCAGGACCGGATCGGTGGCGTAGAGGCCGGTGGATTTCACATCCACGACGAACTTCGCATCCTTGTGCAGGTTGGACAGGTCCCGGGCCAGGATCAGGCCGATCTTGTCGGCAAAGATCTCCTCGCCCGTGCTGTCCACCACGCCGCAGCGGTCGCCGTCGCCGTCAAAACCCAGGGCCAGGTCGGCACCGAACTCGCGCACCGCCTTGGCCATTTCCTGGAGCATCTCATGGTCTTCAGGATTGGGATTGTAGCGCGGGAAATTCCAGTCGAGGTCGCAGTCCATTTCATAGACCACGGCCACACCCATGCGGCGCAGGGCTTCCGGGGCAAAGGCACCAGCTGTGCCATTTCCGCAGGCGCAGACGACTTTCAGCGGCCGGGTCAGCTTCACCTTGGACGAGACATCGGCAATGTAGCGCTCGGCCACGCCCTGGACGTGGGTCAGGCTGCCACCCGGCCGTTCAACCCATGTCCCGCCGAGGACGATTTCCTTCAGGCGGCCCATTTCCTCGGGGCCGAAGGTCAGGGGCTTGTTGGCCCCCATCTTCACCCCGGTCCAGCCGTTCTCATTGTGGCTGGCGGTGACCATGGCCACGCAGGGGGCGTCCAGGTCGAACTGGGCGAAATAGGCCACAGGCGACAGGGCCAGACCGATGTCCAGCACCTCGCAGCCCGCCGCGATCAGGCCCAGGGTCAGGGCCTGCTTGATGGACAGGGAATAGGACCGATAGTCGTGGCCCACCACGATACGCTTCTCGCCCAGTTCCTGGATGTAGGTGCCCAGACCCAGACCGAGGGCCTCGACGCCGAGGAGGTTGATCTCGGGTCCAAACAGCCAGCGTGCGTCGTATTCGCGAAAGCCTGTGGCCCGGACCAGGGGCTGGTTTTCGAACTCGGAGGTATTGGCAACCAGGTCGGCGCGGGGGGCGGGAAGCATTGGAACTCCATCAAGGCGGCTCAGCCTGAGGTCTTTAGAGGCTTTGCCTGACCTCGACCATCCGATCACGGTCTATCAACACCGGGAATGTGACGATTGCTTGATCAGACCCCGGCGCGGACGAGGTCGTGCACGTGCAGGACCCCAACGGGTTTGCCGGCCTCGACCACGAAGAGGACCGTCACCATGGGGGGCGGATCACTCATCAGGGCAAAGGCCTCTGCGGCGAGCATGTCCGGCGGGACGGTCTTGCGCGGGCCCGGGGTCATGACGTCCCCGGCGGTGCGCTCCAGCAGGCCATTGATGTGCCGACGCAGATCGCCATCTGTAATCACCCCGATCAGGCCGCCGTCAGGGCCGGTCACCCCGACAATGCCGAAGCGCTTTTCGGTCATGACCAGAAGGGTGTCGGACATGGGGGTGTCCGGGGTCACCAGGGGCAGCTGGTCGGCCCCGTGCATCAGGTCGCCCACCGTGCGCAGCAGGGCCCCCAGCTTGCCGCCGGGATGAAAGATCTTGAAGTCGCTGGCGGTAAAGCCCCGCCGTTCCAGCAGGGCCACAGCCAGGGCATCGCCCAGGGCGATCTGCAGGGTGGTGGAGGTGGTGGGCGCGCTGACCTCGGCCGTGGCTTCCTTGCCATCGGCCAGCTGCAGGACCACGCTCGCCGCCCGGCCCAGGGCGCTGGTGGTGGAGGCGGTAAGGGCGATCAGGGGAATGCGGAAGCGGGTGACATAGTCCAGGACGTCAGCGAATTCCTTCACCTCGCCCGACTTGGACAGACCCAGGACCACATCGTCCTGACCGATCATGCCCAGATCGCCATGGCTGGCCTCATTGGCATGGACGAAAAAGGCTGGCTGGCCGGTGGAGGCAAAGGTCGCGGCAATCTTGCGGGCCACATGGCCGGACTTGCCGATCCCGGTGCAGACAATGCGGCCCTTGCAGGCGGCCATGATTTCCACGGCGCGCTCGAAATCAGCACCCAGGGCCTCGGCCTGGAGCTTCAGAGCCTCGGCCTCGGTGGTCAGGACCCTTCGGCCCACGGCAGCAGCGTCAAATGGGGTCATTGGCTCGGCGAGATGGCCCGGCTCTGCAGATCGGCAACAGCCTCGCGGGCCTGGACCACGCGCTTCTGGGCGGCGGTGTGCTCCCGCTTCATGGCGGCCTGCATTTCCGGGGTTTGCTGGACAGGGGTATGACCGAACGCTCCCGGCGAGCGGGCACCCAGGCCCTGGGGCCAGACAAGGGCCAGGGCCACCATCACCAGGGCGATGAGTGCCAGACCGGGCAGGATGAGACGATCAGACATGGTGTGCCCCTATAACCTCTGAGGTCCGCCGGGACCAGCGGACCTTGACGCCCAGGGCCCATAGCCCTAGCCCGCACGGGACTGACAGCCCGGAGACGATCTCGTGCCCACCCTGATCCTGCTGCGCCACGGCCAGAGCCGCTGGAACCTCGAAGACCGCTTCACGGGCTGGGTCGATGTCGACCTCACCGCCGAGGGCGAGGCCCAGGCGACCCGGGGCGGAGAGCTGATCAAGGCCGAGGGTCTTTCCATCGATCGGGTCTTCACCTCGGTGCTCACCCGGGCGATCCGCACCTCCTGGCTGGCCCTGACGGCGGCGGGCCAGGTCTTTGTGCCGGAGATCAAGGACTGGCGTCTGAACGAGCGGCACTATGGCGGCCTGACCGGCCTGAACAAGGCCGAGACCGCCCTCAAGCACGGTGATGCTCAGGTCAAGGTCTGGCGTCGGTCCTATGATGTGCCCCCGCCCCCCATGGCGGCCGGCGGGGAGTTCGATTTCTCCAAGGACCGCCGCTATGCCGGGGCCGTCCTGCCGGATACTGAAAGCCTGAAGACGACCCTGGAGCGGGTGGAGCCCTATTGGGGAGCCGAGATTGCCCCCTGCCTCAAGGCTGGCGAAACCCTGTTGGTCGCCGCCCACGGCAACTCCCTGCGCGCCATCGTCAAGCTGATCTGGGGACTGTCTGCCGAGGCCATCATCGATGTGGAGATCCCCACCGGCAATCCCCTGCTGATCGAGCTGGATGGTGACCTGAACCCGAAATCGGCACGCTATCTCGACACGGCCCGGGCCACGGCCCTGCCCGCCACGGCGTGAGCGACCAAGGCTACATGCAACGGGCCATTGACCTGGCCAGATCCCAATTGGGTCGCACCGGGGTCAATCCTGCCGTCGGTTGCGTGATCATTGCAGGTGAACGGATCGTGGGGGAGGGTGCGACCGCTGATGGCGGCAGTCCCCATGCCGAGCAGATCGCCCTGGACATGGCGGGTGAACAGGCCCGCGGAGCAACCGCCTATGTCACCCTGGAACCCTGCGCCCAGCGCAGTTCGGGGGCAACGGCCTGCTCAGGTCGCCTTGTCGAGGCGGGCATAGTCCGGGTCCTCGTGGCCTGTTCCGACTCGTCGATCATGGCGGCCAGCCAGGGTCTGGATCGGCTGAGGGCGGCGGGTATCCATGTCGAGACGGGCCTGCTGGAGACTGAGGCCCGCGGCCTCTATACCGACTACCAGCCCCGCCAATCCTGACGTCCAACCCTGACGAAACAGGGCGTTAAGGCAGATGGACTAGTCTGTGAACTCATTCGTGGGGTCTCAGACCGGAATATGTCTGCTCAAGCTGCCCAGGTGCCGGAACTGCGCCGTCTCGATCAGGCGGAACTGGACGCTGTCTGCGCCCGGCATGAACGTCTCTTCAGTGCAAAACCCGGCGGTGCCCGGGCGGTTCTCGCCTGGAAGGACCTCTCAGGACTGGACCTGAGGGGCGTCAATCTGGCCGATGCAGACTTCACAGGGGCTGTCCTGGCCTATTGCCAGATGCAGGGTGTCCGGCTGGATCACGCCAACCTTTACGGGGCTGATCTTCAAGGGGCGGACCTGCGGGACGCGTCCCTGCGGCGCGCCGACCTGCGCGGAGCCTGCCTGCGCCATGCCAATCTGACGGGTACGGATCTTTTCGAGGCCGATCTTAGGGAGGGGTCCATCGTCTCTCTGGGCTCGGACAAGGGGCTGGATATCCGGGAGCGCTATGTCCGTGCGGACGGCGCATCGGGGACCAGCCTGGTCGGTGCCATTCTGGAAGGCTCGCGCCTGTCGGGGATCATGGCCATCAAGGCTGACTTCACCGATGCGGTCCTGAAGGACGCCAAGCTGGTCCGGGCCAATCTGAAGCTTTGTGCCCTCACCGGGGCCAATCTGGCCGGGGCGGATCTGTCTGGGGCCGACCTGGCAGGCGCTGACCTGCGAGACGCCATTCTGGTGGGTGCCAAGACCGAGTCCTGGAATGTCAGCCAGGCCGACATGACCGGCGCCGTCATCGATCTGCCCACGGGTCGGACCCACAGGGCGACCCCCTACAAGGCCGTGCTTCGCGACCATGCTCGCTGGTGCGAGAGCCAGGGGGCCAAGGGTGCCCATGGTCTGCTGGACAATACCGACCTGAGGTCCATCGACAGTCTAAGGGGCTATAATCTCACCGCCCTGAGTGCGCGATCGGCCATCTTCTACGGCCTGGACCTGGAGGCCATCCAGCTTCAGGGGGCCCAGCTGGACGGAGCGGACCTGCGCAACTGCAATCTGCGTCGGGCAGACCTGAGGGGCGCTCACCTGGTGGGGGCGAAGCTTGCGGGTGCCGACCTGCGTGAGGCCCAGCTCGGCCCGCTGATGTTCGAGGCCGGACGCCTCATGGTCTGCGACCTTAGCCGGGCAAGTCTCAAGGGGGCTGACCTGCGCAGGGCGGACCTCAAGGGCGCAATACTGGCCGGTGCGGACCTCAGCCGGGCCAATTTCGATGGGGCCTTACTCAAGCAGACCGACATCACAGGTGCAGAGACACTGGGCGCCACGGGTCTTGCCGAGCTGCTATGACTTTCTTTTTGCAGATTAACCTTCTGGTGGGGGCTGGTGGACAAAATGTCGCACCCGATACTTCTGCCACCGGAGCCCAATTCTCATGACTGTCAGCGCCCCACTTTCCGGTCGACGGAAGCTGTCCGCTGGCGAGATCGAGATGATCCTGACGGCCCATGACAAGCTGATCTCCGGCCGTCCCGGTGGCAAACGCGCCTCCCTGAAGTTCATCGACCTGACCAAGGTGCGGCTGGCCGGCCGGAATCTGGCGGACGCAGACTTTTCCGGCTCGATCCTCGACGGGGCTGATCTGTCCAACTGCAATCTGGAGCGGGCCAACCTGTTTGGCTGCGACCTGCGCAATGCCAATCTGAAGTTTGCCAAGCTGGCAAGGGCCGACATGCGCGGGGTCTGCCTTCGTGGGGCCAATCTCAGCCAGGCCGATCTGACCCAGACCGATTTCCGCGTCGGCCAGATCGCCATTCCTCACCCCTCAAAGGGTCTGGCCTCCATGAGCCACGAGGCTCGCCATGGTGAGCTGGACAATGCCAATTTCCGCGGCGCGACCCTGGATGGCTCCCGGTTCAACGATGCCTCCCTCTATGCCTGCGACTTCACCGACTGTTCCCTGAAGGGCGCGACTCTCATTGGCGCAAATCTGAAGGACGCCAACCTGTCCGGGGCCATACTGGATGGGGCGGATGTCTCGGGGGCCAATCTCGCGGGTGCCAATCTGTCCTATGCCTCCATATCCGGGGTCGCCATCGAGCGCGCCCGGACGTCCGAAGGTGCCAATCTGTCTGGAGCCCTGAAGGCACCGTCAGACAGTGCTGTGGGGCGGATGAAGGACCTGCTGCTGATGGCCAAGTCCAATGCCATCTGGTGCCAGACCGGGGGCAAGGACGGACGTCCGGCCCAGTTTGACCGCGAGGACCTGCGTCCTCTGGGCAAGCTCCTGACCGGCCTTCGTCTCACAGCCATGAGCGCCAAGGCTGCGGTCATGGTGGGCATCGATCTGTCCGGGGTCCATCTCCAGGGCGCCAATCTGGAGGGGGCCGATCTGCGCGGGGCCATACTGCGCGGTGCCGACATGCGCGGTGCCCGTCTTGCCGGGGCCAACCTCACCAAGGCGGACCTTCGCGATGCACTTCTGGCACCCCTGCCCCTGACCGTCAGTTCGGAGCGGGCCAGTTCCCTGGACCACACCTGCCTGCGCTATGCGGTGGCCCATGGGGCAGACCTGTCCGGTGCCATTCTAGATGATGCCGACATGCGCGGCTGCGACATCACCGGTGCCAACCTGACCAGCGCCTCCCTGCGCCGGGTCGAGATGGACGGCACCATCGGCTACGGCCAGGCTGCCTGAAACGGGGAATGGTTTCGGAAAGTATATTTCGAAACAAGGCATTAAGTCGTCGGCGGTAGGATGTTCCAAGGCCCCGCACAGGCGGGCCAAGGGAGGTTGTCATGTCAATGACACGGACATCCAGTTTTCGCCGTCAGAACGATCATTTCGAACCCGAGAACATCTCGGATCCCCATGAACAGCGCCGGATGCGCGGTCTGCTGGAGCAGATCGACTATACGGCCTTTGCGTCGAACCGCGAAGTCATCGGCCATTCCGTTGGCCATGCCGATGCCGAAAAGTTCCAGCATCTGGCCGTTGCGGCCGCCAATGCCCGGGCCAACTGGGTCTCAGCTGCCATGAACTTCACAGAGGGCTCCAGCGCCCTGAGCGCGGCCCAGGTCAATGAGCTTGCTCAGCTCCGGGCAGCCTTCGAGGAACTGACCGAAGTCTATGAGGCAACCCGCCGGATGGTGGAGCGTGGATACCTTGTCTATCGCTAGGTCCTGAAAGACTTAGGGCGGCACCTTTCAGTGCCGCCCCGGAAGCGCGAAGGACAACCCGTTGGGGGGGGAGGGGTCAGGCTGCCTGTTCGCCTTCAATGACCGGAGCCGAGGCGCTTGCCGCGACCGAGGTTGAAATTTCAATCCTGCGAGGCTTCAGGGCTTCAGGAAGTTCCCGCTGCAGGGAGATGGACAACAGTCCGTCCGCCAGCCTGGCATCGGTCACCACCACATAGTCAGCTAACTGGAAACGGCGGTCGAAGTTCCGTTCGGCGAGGCCGCGATGCAGAAATCGCCTCTGGTCGTCATTGGCCGCCTTGCGGCCCTGGACGGTCAGAAGGTTCTCCCTGACCTCGATGTTCAGTTCATCGGGCCGGAACCCGGCCACGGCGATCTCGACACGATAGGCGTTCTCGGCGGTGCGCTCGATATTGTAGGGCGGATAGCCCGTTGCCGCGTCGGCTGCGGCATTGTCCAGCAGGTCGGCGAGGCGATCAAAGCCGACGATGGAGCGATAGAGGGGCGAAAGGTCTGTGGTACGCATCTTGAGCAAATCCTTCTTGGCTTAAGCAAGGTTGCAGTTTCGAGGCGGCTCCCCACACCGAAGTCGTGGGGTCCCGGAAGGCCCGGACATCCAGCGCCTTCGCATCTGATTTAGGAATGCCCGGACCCGGTTCAAGGGACAGGCTTGCGATCTTGACCCGACCACCCACATGCAGAGTCCACCTGTTCTGGAGAGACCTTATGCTGCGACGTTCTATGCTTGGTGTGGCCCTCTGCGGCCTGCTTGTTGTCCCCGCCGCAGCCGCGACGGTGAGCCCCCTGGATGCGGCCATCGGCGCTTCGACCCGTGCTGCGGAACACGTCAAGCGCGACCCGGCCCGTCATCCCGCCGAGACCCTGAAGGTCTGGGGTATCAAGCCAGGCCAGACCGTGATCGAGATCTCGCCCGGCACGGGCTATTGGACAGAGATCCTTGCGCCCTATGCCAAGGCCACGGGCGGTCGATACCTCGCCGGGGTTGCTGATCTCGCCAATCCCAAGATTTCGGACGGTGCCCGGAAGGGGCGCGCCGATTTCGAGGCCAAGTTCGCCGACACCAAGATCTACGGAGACGTCGGCTATCTGAATTTCGGACCGGTCTCCGGCCCGCTTGGTGCCGCAGGAAGTGCGGACGTGGTGATCACTGCGCGCAATATCCACAACTGGCTCTGGGCACCCGGCATGCTCGACAAGGCCCTGAGCGACTTCCATGCCGTTCTGAAGCCGGGCGGGACCTTGGCGGTAGAAGAACACAGGTCCGACCCCCGTCCCCAGATCGGCGATGCCCGGGATGGCTATGTGGCCGAGGCAACGGTGATCGCCGCAGCCCAGAAGGCGGGTTTCACCCTGGTGGCTCGCTCCGAGGTCAATGCCAATCCCAAGGACACCAAGGACCACCCCTTCGGCGTCTGGACCCTGCCGCCGGTTCGTCGCAGCGCCAATCCGGGCACCCCGGCCGATCCGGCCTTTGATCGGGCCCGCTATGACGCCATAGGCGAAAGCGACCGGATGACCCTGACCTTCCGCCGCAATCCCTGATCCTGTTGCTTTGACCCCGGTCGCAAGGCGAGGTAGGTCCAAGGGGTCGTGATGCCCCGAGGTCGTATGCGCTCCGTGATCGGTCCGTCCCCTGTTTCGCTGTCGCGACGTGCCGTACTCATGGGCACGCTCGCCCTGGGGGCCTGTGGCAAAACCGGAGCTGCCAAGCCAGCGGCTTCGGCCTCCAGGCCGCTCAGCCTGGCGGATTCGGTGGCAGGTGACTGGCGGTTGCCTGCCGACCGTGGACGGGACGCCTGGCGCCATCCCGTCGAGAGCCTGACCTTCTGGAAACTGCAGCCCGGCCAGACCGTCGTCGAATTCTGGCCCGGTGCCGGTTGGTATACCGACATCCTCGCACCCTTCCTGACGGCGACCGGGGGCAAGCTCTTTGCGGCCAATCTGGAACCCACAGACGAGGCTGGCCGCGAGGTGGTGGAGGCCTTCCGTCAGAGGCTGAAGGCCAAGCCGAGCCTCTATCGCGCGGTCGAGATCACTGCCTTCGGCCCGACCTCCGGCCCCGTCGCTCCGGCGGGAAGTGCCGATCTGGTCCTGTTCCTGCGCAATCTGCACAACTGGATGGCCGCGGGCATCGCCGAAAAGGCCTTCCACGACGCCTTTGCCGCCCTCAAGCCCGGCGGAATTCTGGGCATAGAGGAACATCGCGATTCCCCCGGGGCGGTTCAGGATGCCCTGGCCCCCGAGGGCTATGTCCAGCAGGCCTATGCCATCCAGCTGGCCAAGGAGGCTGGCTTTGCCCTGGATGCCATCTCCGAAATCAACGCCAATCCCAAGGATGATCATAATCATCCCTTTGGCGTCTGGACCCTGCCGCCTGTCGCCCGGACCTCGCCCCGTGGCCAGCCCGCTGACCCGACCTTTGACCGCAGTGCCTATGATGCCATCGGCGAGAGCGATCGCATGACACTTCGGTTCGTCAAACCCGGATGAATGACAGCGCACTTGCGCAGTCAGGTCTTAGACAGCTTTAGTCGGCTACTGTTCGCTAGCTGCCTTCCCAGGACCTAGACCCATGTTTCGATTTGCCCTTGTCGCCTTCCTTGCCGTCGCCGGCTCTGCGGCCTCGGCCCCCGCCGTGAGTGAAGTGGATGGCATGATCCAGCCCGGCTACTGGGAGGTGACCAACAAGCTTTCGGCGGTCATCAGCCAGACCAAGAAGGAAAAGCGCTGCATTACCCCGGCCGAGGTCAGCAAGTTCATGATGGGCCCCTCTAACCGTCACTATGCCTGCACCTATCCGACCCGCAGCTTCAAGAACGGCCAGATCTCGCTCAAGGGCAGCTGCGCCTCCAAGAAGGGCCGTCAGGTCGGCATAGAAGCCAAGGGCAGCTACAGCCCCACCACCTTCAAGCTGGTGGCTGATGTGGACACCACCTATGCCGGGATTCCCCTGGGTGGCCGGGCCAGCACAGAGGCTCGCCGGATCGGAGATGTCTGTCCGCCGGACGCCAAGCGCGGCTGAGCCAAGGTTTACTTGTCGGGCGGCGCAGGCGAAGGTCCGCCTCCCGCCATCGAGAGTTCCATGCCCAGCCTCATCGAAATGACCGACATGATCCGCGCCGGGATTGGCGGCGATTCAGGTCTGGGCAAGTCCCTGAAGTTCGACCTGCGGGGCGAGGGTGTGATCCACATTGACGGCGGCAGCGTCACCAATGTGGATGAACCCGCTGATCTGGTCATATCCATTTCCAAGTCCGACCTGGAGGCCCTGGGAAAGGGCCGGCTTGATCCCATGACCGCAGTGATCAAAGGCCGGATGCGGATGTCGGACATGGGTCTGGCCATGTCTCTCCAGCCCCAGATGCGGGCCCTGTTTTCCAAGCTGATCTAAGGACGTCCCATGGCCGAAGCTGCTCCCCTTGTCGTGACGCCGGATGCGCCCCTGCCACAGGGCGGTGGTGCGGAATGGTTCACGGGCCAGGGGGGTGCCCGGCTGCGGGGAGCCCTCTTCCTGCCCAATGGCACACCCCGGGGCAGTATCGTCCTGTCCTCGGGACGCACCGAACCCATCGAAAAATATTTCGAGGTCATTGGCGAACTGACCAGCCGGGGCTTTGCCGTCCTGGTCCAGGAATGGCGCGGTCAGGGCTTGTCGCACAAGGATCTGCCCGACCGGCTCAAGGGCCATGCCGAGGGCTATGAACCCTATATGGCTGACTATGATGCCCTGCTGGCCCATTTCGGATCCCGTCTGCCCAAGCCCTGGATCGCCATGGGTCATTCCATGGGGGGCTGCCTCACCCTGCTGGCCCTGGCCAAGGGTGCGGACCGCCATTTTGAGGCCTGTCTGCTTTCGGCCCCCATGCTGGGCCTGAGGACAGGGGGCATTCCCCGTTGGGCCGGTGCCCTCCTGGCCAGCCTCAACTGCCTGATCGGCAAGAACGGGGACTATGTGTTCGGCGATCCCGGCACGCCTTTCGACGACAGCTTTGCCAATAATGTCCTGACCTCTGATCCTGTGCGCTACGCCCGGGCGCGGGGGCAGATCGCGGCCGATCGTGATCTCGCCCTGGGGGCTCCCACCTATGGATGGCTGGACTTTGCCTTCAAGGCTACGGGCTGGTTGGCACAGCCCCAGAACCTGAAGGGCATCACGATCCCTGTGGTGATCTGTTCGGCCGAAAAGGACCGTTTGGTCCCGCCAGAACCCCAGAAGGCCGCTGCCGACGCCCTTCCCAAGGGTCAGTTCATTGTCATGCCGGGCTCGGAGCACGAGGTCATGATCGAGACCGACCAGATCCGCGCGCCGTTCTGGGCGGCCTTCGATGAGCTGGCCGACGCCTTGGCCCCGGCCAGGGCCTGATCAGGCTGCGGCAGAGGCCAGCAGGTCAAGGGCCTGGGCCTGACACGCCGGGTCGCCAGTGATCAGGGCCTGGCCGCCATGTTTGCCGATGGCCTCGCCGCGCCAGTCGCTGACCTGTCCGCCGGCGCCTTCGATCAGGGGGACGGCACACTCGATATCCCAGGACTTGAGACCCGCCTCCATGACGAGGTCCAGGGTGCCGGCGGCCACCATGGCATAGGCATAGGCATCACAGCCCAGACGCGCCAGGCGTGTGGCCTTTCGCACGGCTTGCCAGGCTGACATTTCGGCCGGGCCGAAACAGCCTTCGGGGTCGGTGGTTGCGATGATGGCGCTGGAAAAGGTGGGGCAGTCACGGACCTTCAGGGACCGTGTGCCCTTGGTATCGATCAGGCGCGAGCCTCCGGCATGGCCGATGAAGAGCTCGCCAATAAAGGGCTGCCCAATAGAGCCCAGAACAGGCCTGCCCTGGTAGCGCAGAGCGATCAGGGTGGTCCAGACCGGCAGGCCGGCCACAAAGGCGCGGGTGCCATCCACAGGGTCGAGCACCCAGACGAATTCGGCGTCAGGCCGGTCTTCGCCATATTCCTCGCCGATCACCCCGTGGTCCGGGACGCGCTCGGCAAGCAGGGCGCGGATGGCCCTTTCAGCCCCCTTGTCGGCCTCTGTCACGGGGTCGAACCCTCTGCCCTCGGCAAACTTGTTCTCAAGTCCATGGTCCGCCCGAAACAGAGGCAGGATGGCCTGGGCGGAGGCGGCGTTCAGCTCGACGAGCAGATCGTCAAGCGCGGCAAGGCGGTGGGGAGCGAGCATAGACCCGCTTTACCCCGCCGCCCGCCTCTGTGGTATCCCCCCGGACCCACAGAAACGCTTGGGAACATGAGGCTCAGACCGCTTCGTGTTCGCCGTTGAGGGACTTGGCGAGGTCCAGAAGGCGACGCCGGGGGCGTTCACCGAGCTGGTAATAGGCGCGGATCAGATCGAGGGTTTCCTTGCGGGCGAACATTTCGCCGCCGCCTTCGCCATCGTTCGCCGTCTCGCGCTGGGCGATTTCGGACAGGCCATCATAGAAATAACCAACCGGAACCTCGAGAGCCTCGGACAGCTGCCAAAGGCGGGCTGCCGAGATGCGGTTTGCGCCGCACTCATACTTCTGGATCTGTTGGAAACGCACGCCACAAGCGCCTGCGAGCTGCTGCTGGGTCAGGCCCAGAAGCCGACGTCGCCGGCGAAGACGCTTACCAAGGTGAACGTCAATGTCGTTGCCCATGGGCTCCATCGCCCCCTCATTCGTTTGCTTCGCCGCTGTCCCGCCGTGGGACAACCTGCCAGATCAAGCGCAACTCTCTTGCCAAGCGACTTCGGTTCGCGTTGCGCAACAGGGCTCAGGGGCGCTACCACAGGGCTATGACGGCAACGCGACCATCCCTGAGCCAGGATTTGATCTGGCGTCTGGAAGCCCTGGCATATGGTCTCTATGCGGCCTTAGTAAGGCTATTTCCGATCGATGCTGTTTCTGACTTCGGTGCCTTTGTTTTCAAACGCTTAGGTCCCCTGACCAGCACCCACAGGGTGGCTGAAATCAACCTGCGGATCGCCTTTCCTCAGGCCGATGATCTGGAGATCCAACGCCTGCTGGAGGCCCAGTGGGATGCCGCCGGACGGTGGGCCATGGAGTTCCCTATCCTCGACAAAATCATCGCTGATCCTACTCGGGTGGAGGTGGTTAATCAGGCTCGGCTAACTGAGATCTCCCAAAGTGATCGTCCTGTTGTCTTCATTTCGGGTCACTTTTCCTCATTCGAGATCATGCCAGCAGTGATCATTCACTCTGGGGTCACCTGCCAGATCACCTATCGGGCGACTAACAACCCCTATGTGGATGAGGCCATCAAGCTTAGCCGGTTCCGTTACGGGGTCAGGCTCTTCGCCCCCAAGGGTGGGGACGGGGCTCGTGAACTGCTTCGCGCCCTGGCCCGCGGCGAGTCCGTGGCCCTTATGAATGACCAGAAGTTCAATGGTGGGGTCGCTGCCCCCCTGTTCGGGGTCATGGCCCATACGGCCCCTGGTCCGTCCAGCTTCGCCCTGCGCTACGGGGTGCCGCTTCAGCCCATGTCCGTCCAGCGGACCCACAAGGCCCGGTTCCGGGTGGTGGTCCATGACCCCATCCACCTGGACAATACCGGCGATCGCAATGCCGACATCGAGGCCGGTGTGCACAAGGTGAATGCCTTCATGGAAGAGCGCATCCGTGAACGCCCCGAGGAATGGTTCTGGGTCCACAAGCGCTGGCCCAACGAGATCTACAAGAAATCCTGATGGCCCCCTCAGTCAGCTTCGCTGACAGCTCCCCCAGAGGGGGAGCAATTGCCGGGCTCCATTCCTCCCCCTCCGGGGGAGGTGGCATGCGAAGCATGACGGAGGGGGCCTTACGGCCCTTCGATCAGGCGCGCAAAGATCCGCTCGGCAATCGTGACCATGCGGGGATCATCGGCGAGCCCGGCGTCCAGAAGCATGACCCCATAGAGCACCGCCCAGCCCCTCGCCCTCTGCCAGGTCGCCTGCGAGACTTCGGGGCACCCGGCGATGGCGTCTTCCCGTGCAGAACGATCCGGCAGGAGCATCCACACCGAGGCCAGGTCAGAGGCCCGGTCACCCTGGGCCATGTCGCCCCAGTCAATGATGGCTGACAGCCTGCCTTCCTCCACCAGGACATTGCGCGGGTGCAGGTCGCCGTGGATCCAGGTGGGCGCGGCATCATCCGGCGCGACCAGGGCGTCTGCCCAGATGGCCATGATCCCGGCATCCAGCCGATCAGTCTTTCCCGCCAGACGGGCATAGCGGGACTGGAAGACCTCAAGACGGCTTGCCAGCGGGACCCCGCGGACGGGATTGAGCGGCGCATCGGCCGGGGCCGGACAGTGCAGGGCGGTGAAGAAGGCGGCGAGGCGCTCACCCTGACGGGCATCCGGCAGGGTCAGATCGGCCGTCTCTCCCGACATCCAGGGTGTGACGCTCCAGGGCCAGGGAAAGCCGTCCTCGGCATGACCCGTCCGGACC
>CAIYZB010000330.1 GCA_903930545.1 uncultured Alphaproteobacteria bacterium | reverse complement strand
CCCTGTGGGCCTCTCTAGGCTTACTTGGCGATATAGATGGCCCGCATGGCCTGGGCGATGGCGGCAAAGGAGGCATCGAGTGCCGCGGAATTCGTGGCATCGAAATAGTGCTGGGCATCGCTGGCACAGGTCTGGAGCATGGTCTTGGCCGCAGCATCCGGCACCTGGAAGGCGACGGTAAAGACCTCGATCTTCTGGGCCTTGATATTGGTGCACAGCTCCGCCGTATAGGTATTGGCCTGGGTCGCCGGCTGGCCGTTCCCTGGGTTGCCGTCGTGACGACCGTTACCCGCATTCATCAGCTTGCTGTTGGCCCCGTCCGTCATCAGGACAATGGCCTTGCGCGGCTCAAGGTTGCGGCCGGTGGCATCATAGACCTCGCCCTCGGTGAAGGGGATGGGATTGGAAATCAGGTTGAACCCCCAGGCCAGACCCGCCGGGATATAGGTGTCGCCTGCCGCCGTCAGGGAGGCGATCTTGGTCTTCACCGTGGCGAAGTTGTTGGTGAGGGGCAGGAGCTCCGAGGCGCAGGTGAGATCCAGATAGCCCGGATATCTCCGGGTCAGGTCACTGTCCTGGACGTTCTTGGGATAGGTCGGCGATCCCGTGCAGCCACTATAGACGTGATTGACCGTATCGGCCGTCGGGCAGGTCGTCTTGGGCGGGTTGAGCGGCTTAGTGACGCAATTGATCCAGTTGGTGCAGGTCGAACTATAGGGAATGCCGTCAGAGTACTTTGTGCAGCTATATTTCTGGGCCTGGCAGGATGTCGTCGTCGTCTGGGTCGAGCAGGGTCCCGCCGCCACAGTCTGCACATAGTCAGCCGGAACACTCATCCAGGTCTGGTTTCGACGGCTCACCCCGGTGTTCACATACTGGGCGAAGGGGACGACCCCGATCTTGAGCTTGGCCTGGGGGTCCGCGGTCATG
This sequence comes from uncultured Alphaproteobacteria bacterium, assembly GCA_903930545.1. Lineage (GTDB taxonomy): Bacteria > Pseudomonadota > Alphaproteobacteria > Caulobacterales > Caulobacteraceae > Phenylobacterium. The sequence continues at coordinate 4,783 of CAIYZB010000330.1, read as the reverse complement.
GTGTTGACCAGTTTCGTGGCCGCCGCCTTCATGTCCGTCATCTTCTGCCCGGACATGGAGGCCGTGGTGTCCAGGACAAGGACCATCTCGACCCTCTGGTCGCGTCCGCGCAGGACCTCGGAATTGGCCTTGAGGTTGCCAGGGCTCCAGACAGCCGGGGCAATGCCGGGGGCTGTGATCTCGGCATAGCCCGTGACCTTGTCCGCCGTCAGGGTGAAGGTGGAAGCGACGAGCGTCGCACCTGCGGGCAGGACCAGATTCGAGACCAGGGCCTTGTCGCCGATGGCATCGGCCTCGGCGCTGGTCGTGGCCGTTGAACTGGCCGCAAACAGTGTGGCGGCATCCAGGGCGTCCTGCAGCTGGGCCTTCTGGGTGGAGACCATATAGATGTCCACCAGACCCAGGGTCATGGGGGCCAGGACCAGCAGGGCCAAGGCGAAAATAACCGCCGCAGCCCCGCCCTGATCACGGCGCGCCCATCCAAGACGGGCGGCAATCCTGGTCGTCAGTCGGCTGTCTGATCCGCGCAAGACACAGTCCTTGATCTCAAGTTCAAGGACGTTATGTCGCACAAGAGAGTGAACAAAGGTTTCGATCCACCAGGTTAGTCGATCGAAACCTTGTAGTTCATTTCGCTGGTCGAGAATTTACCAGCCGCAGGCCTCTCCCCGGTTCTGCTTGATGAGCCAGGTGTTGAGGGGCCGGAAATATTCCGTCACCGCGCTGGCATCGGTGCGCCTCTGGCCCGTAAAGGCCTCCAGGGCATCGGGCCAGGGCTGGGACTGTCCCTTTTCCAGCATGGCATTGAACTTCTGCCCGACCTCTTTCTGCCCATAGACGGAGCAGCGGTGCAGCGGTCCCTTCCAGCCCGCCTGCTGGCAGGCCGCCTGCTGGAACTGGAACTGGTAGATATGGGCGAGGAAGTAGCGGGTATAGGGCGTATTGCCGGGGACGTGATACTTGGCCCCCGGATCGAAGGCGTCATCCGGTCGCGGTCCCGGCGGGACGATGCCCTGGTACTGGGTGCGCAGTTTCCACCAGGCCTCGTTGTAGTGGGCCGGATCGACCTCGCCGGAAAACACCTGCCAGCGCCAGCGGTCAATCAACAGGCCGAAGGGCATGAAGGCGATCTTGTCGAGGGCCATCTTCAGCAGGAAGGGGATGTCCTCCTCCGTGCCGGGAACCTTGTCCAGCAGACCGATCTGCTGGAGATAGGTGGGCGTCAGGGCAGAGAGGCCGACAAAGTCCCCTGTCGCCTCGTGGAACCCGTCATTGGCCGCGCCCTTGAACAGGTAGGGCTGGGCCATGTAGGCGCGCTGATAGTAGTTGTGACCCAGCTCATGGTGGACCGTATAGAAGTCCTCGCCATTGACCTTGGTGCACATCTTGATCCGGATGTCGTCGCGGTCATTCACGTCCCAGGCCGAGGCGTGACAGACCACCTCCCGGTCCCGAGGCCGGGTGATCTGGGACCGTTCCCAGAAGGTCTCCGGCAGGGGAGCGAAGCCGACCGAAGAATAGAAGCCCTCACCGGTCTTCACCATCTTCACCGGGTCATAGCCCTTGGCCACCAGCAGGTCGTCCAGGCTGTAGCTGGAGCCTCCTGTCTTGGGTGCCACGATGGGATAGATATTGCCCCACTGCTGGGCCCACATATTTCCCAGCAGGTCCGCGCGGATCGGCCCCGTGCGCTTCTGGACAGCATCCCCATAGGTGTCGTTCAGCCGCCCGCGCACATAGCAGTGCAGGTTGCGGTAAAAGGGCTCGACCTGTTTCCAGACCCGGTCGGTCTCGGCCGCAAAGGCATCGGGATCCATGTCATAGCCAGAGCGCCAAAGGGCTCCGGTGTCCTTGTAGCCAAGATTGCGCGAGCCTTCATTGGCCAGGGTCACCAGCTGGGCATAGTCGCCTTTCATGGGCACAGAGATGGAATGCCAGCCTTCCCAGACGGCCTTCAGGTCATCCGGATCACGGGATGAGCGCAGGACAGCCTCGGCATCGTTCAGGGTCAGGGTCTTGCCCTTGAACTGGAACTTGCCGGTGGAATAGGTGGAATCCAGCCGCGAGGACAGGACCGCCAGCTCCGCCGCTGCCCCTGGCCGATCCGGGGCCGGCAGGACCAGGAAGAGCTTCAGGAGCTTGAGCTTGCGGGCCGTGACCGGGTCCACGGCCACACCATTGAATCGGGCAGCCTGCATGGCAAGGCTGGTGGCCAGTTCGGTCTGTTCGGAGCTGGCCTTGGCCTCCAGCCACTGAGTGTCCTCAGTGATATAGGTGGCGCGAACCCAGGCGGACCTGGCGACATATTCGCTCTTGGCGGCCAGCTGGGCTTCGGCCTGATCCACAAAGGCCTTGGCCTCGGCAGCAGTGGGCGCAGGAGCCTGGGCGACGGCCATGGCGGGGGTGGCAGCCAGGACCACCAGGGCCGCGGCTGCCATCAGATTGCGTTTCATCAGGAGACATCCTTGAGAATGGCGATGACCAGGAATGGGCCCGTGCCCGCCCCTGTTCGTCAAGGATGAACTGTCTGAATTCAGGCCAGAAGTTCGCTCGCCCGCCGGATCTGCGCCTCGACGGCCGCCTGGGCGCAGGACTGGCTAGTGTCCTGACCAGAAGCCACGATCTCTCCATCCTCGTCCAGGACCGACCAGGTCCAGCCGGACTCATTATGGACCATCGAATAGGCGAACGGCGCTTCGGGCATCACGCGTCTCCTCCGAGACATGCTGCACTGCATCATCGGCACGCATCCAGACTCTCCGTGACCTGAGAGTCAAGCGACTGTCGCAAATCGTCAGGGTCGAACGACGAATTCAGTCTAGGGCAAATTTATTCTCGTCGAATTCTCGCTCAGAGGGGGTGCAGTCATTGACGCAACTCCCCTTTCGCGGTCCCTTGCGCCGTTAACCTTCCAGGAGACGGGCCATGGAGCCGAACGACGTGACGCCAGCCGAAGGCGGACCCGAAGTCACGCCCCCGAAGGGCCCTGCGGATCGCTTCATCGCCCTGGCCCGCCAGGGCTGGGACAAGGCCCGCACCACCCGGATGCCAGCCCTTGTGGCGGCCGCCCTCCTGGTCACCGCCTTTGCCGGCGGGTTCGTCACTGCCCGGGGTTTCGAGGGGCTGAAGCCACAGGCGACCGGGCCCGCTGGTGTCTCCACACCGGGTGCCCAGGTCTGGTCCCTGTTTGGCAAGCCGCGCTCGGCCAATGCCGCACGGCGCGGCATCCCCAAGCCCGAGGGCTTTGCCGTCTGGCGCACCCGTATCGATTCCTCCCATCCCGAGCCCATGGCCTGTGTCGAGCTGACCAGGCCCCTGGACCCGACCAAATCCTATTCCGACTTCGTCCTTGTGGCTCCAGACCTGGGTGGCACCCCGGCCGTTTCGGTCAAGGGCAGGGAACTGTGCGTGGCGGGGGTCGGGTTTGCCGATCGTCGCCTGACCCTGCTCAAGGGCCTGCCCTCAAAGGGCGGCGAAACCCTGGCAGCCAATGCCGATGTCGACTTCACCTTCGGCGAGAAGCCCCCCTATGTCGGCTTTGCCGGGGAAGGCGTGATCCTGCCGCGGGAGGATTCCGATGGCATCGGGATCGAGACGGTCAATGTCGCCCGCCTGTCCGTCGAGGTCTGGCGGGTGTCGGACCGCAACCTGGTCCGCAAATCCATTTCCGCCCCCAGCCCCACTTCCGAGGGCGACTATGCCTCAGACTATGGCGATGACAGTCCCGACGACGAGGGCCGCATTGTCTGGAAGGGCGACATCGCCGTGGCCGCCGGCGGCGGCGGCGAGCGGGTGACCACGGTCTTCCCCCTGGGTGCCGTGCTCAAGGACATGAAGGCCGGTGGCTATGTCATCAAGGCCCGTGACGCTTCGGGCGGCCGAGACCTGACCAAGGGCGAGGATGGTTATGATCCCAATCCCCCGGCCCAGGCCCGCCGCTGGGTGGTGTTCACCGACATGGCCCTGTCGGCCTATGACGGCTCCGACGCCCTGGACGTGGTGGTCCGCTCCTTAAAGAGCGCCAAGACCCTGGGCGGAACCCGCGTGGCCCTGGTAGCCCGCAATGGTGAAGATCTGGCCGAGGGCAAGACCGACGGTTCTGGCCATGTGCGTTTCGACCGTCCCCTGCTGGAGGGTGAGGGTGCCAGCCGCGCCAAGATGGTCATGGCCTATGGGCCCCAGGGCGACCTGGCGGTCCTGGATCTGGATCGGGCGCCTGTGGACCTGTCAAAGCAGGGCATTGGCGGACGCACGGACGAGAATTCCGGCACCACCGGACGCTCCAGCGCCAGTGCGGTGGATGCCTATATCTATGCCGATCGGGGCATCTATCGCCCTGGCGAGACCGTCCACCTCAACGCCCTGCTCCGCGACCGCGAGGTCAAGGCGGTGAAGGGCCGCAAGGGCGCCATCGTCATCCGCCGCCCCTCCGGCGTCGAGTTCCGCCGCATGGCCTTTGACGGCACCCCGCAAGGGGCTGTCAGTGCCGATGTCGTCCTGCCCAAGAGCGCCCCGCGCGGTCGCTGGAGCGCCAAGGTCGAGATCGAGGGACTGGACAAGCCTGCGGGCGAGCTGAGCTTCTCGGTGGAGGACTTTGCGCCTCAACGCCTGGCCGTCACCGCCACCGGTCAGGATGCCGTGCCCCTGAAGGCCGGTGAGACCCGCAATGTCGATATCTCGGCCCGCTTCCTCTATGGCGCGGCTGGGGCTGGCCTCCAGACCCAGGGCGAGGCCCGTCTGCGGGTCGATCCCAATCCCTTCCCGGCCTTTGAGGACTATCAGT
>CAIYZB010000329.1 GCA_903930545.1 uncultured Alphaproteobacteria bacterium | reverse complement strand
CGCCTTCTGGACTACGGTAAAGCCCGTAGAATGGCGGATGCCATTGCCACCCTGCCCGGCAAGCGGGCGCTCGACTATGTGTCTGACCTTCTGGGGGTCCAGGTCAGTGTCACGGGTCTGGAGCGCATCCCGCAGCAGGGGCGAATCGTCCTGATCTGCAATCACCCGACGGGGATTGGCGACGGGATCGCGGTCTATGACGCCCTGCGCGAGCTCCGCCCGGACATCTGTTTCTACGCCAATTCCGACGCCCACCGTGTTGCCGGGCGTTTTGACGAGGTTTTGATCCCGGTCGAGTGGGTCCCTACCAAACGGACCCGTGAGCGAACCCGACTGACCCTGCAACTGACCCGCGAGGCCATGGAGGCCGAGCGTGCCCTGGCCATCTTCCCGGCCGGCCGCCTGGCGCGGAAGGGTCCTGACGGGGCCCTGATGGATCCGGAATGGATGCCATCGGCCCTGTCCATTGCCCGCAAGTTCGAGGCGCCGGTGGTGCCGATGTATCTGAACGGCCCCTGGTCGACCCTGTTTCATCTGTTCAATGAATATTCCAGCGAACTGCGTGACATCACCCTGTTCCACGAACTTCTGAACAAGAAGGGGCGTGCCTTCAGCCTGACGATTGGGCATCCTGTCCATCAGGAGAACTTGCCTGCGGATGCCGGGGAAGCGACCCTCGCCCTGAAATCCTATATCGAAACGGTCCTGCCGAAATTCCCCGATCAGCCCTTCGCATAGACCTGCCGGATGAGGCCGCCACCAGCGGCCTGGGAATAGCCATTGCCCGTTTGCTGAAACCAGGCGACGCCCTTTGTTTGACGGGCCCCCTGGGGGCAGGCAAGTCGACCCTGGCCCGGGCCCTGATCCGCGCCCTGACAGGGCCGGACGAAGACGTGCCCTCCCCGACCTTCACCCTGGTCCAGTTCTATGAGGGCCCCGATCTGTCGGTTGCCCATTTCGACCTCTATCGCCTGACCAGCCCCGACGAGGCCTATGAGATCGGCCTGGATGAGGCCCTGGAGACCGGGGCGGCCATCATTGAATGGCCCGAGCGACTGGAGGGTCAACTTCCCCCGGACCGACTCGATATAGATATCCGCCTGGCCGGTGATGGCCGTAGCGCAGATCTGACCCCCCACGGGGCATGGAAAGGGCGAGAGTTTGAGTTCCCAGCGTGAAGCCCAAAGAGTGGCCTTTCTGGCAGCCCACGGGTTCGGTCAGGTGCGCCGTCAGCCCCTGAGCGGCGATGCCTCGACCCGGGCCTATGAGCGCCTTTACGCGGATGATGGCCAAAGCTGGATCTTCATGGACCAGCCGCCCTCCGCCGAGACTGCCCCCTGCCCCCCTGATGCAACCCCGCAGCAACGGGAAGTCCTGGGCTACAATGCCCTGGCACGTCTGGCTGCTGGCCGGGTGGATGCCTTTGTGGCCACGGCCACCTGGCTGAGGGCCCAGGGCCTTTCGGCCCCCGAAATCGTCGCCCATGATGCGGCCGCCGGTCTCGCCGTCCTGGAAGATCTGGGGGACGACCTCTTTGCGGCCCTGATCGCTGGCGGCGAGGACGAAGCCCCCCTCTATGAGGCCGCAATGGATGCCCTGGTCATCCTGCACCGGGCGCCCGTTCCCGCCCAACTGGAGGCACCGGGGATCAATCCCTGGCCCCTGCTGGATTATGACGCCCTCGCCCTGCGCACCGCCGGGGACCTCTTCCCCGAATGGCTGCCGAAACTGAAGCCGCAGGTCGCCATCGACGCCGCGGCCCGTGCCGAATGGGACGCCATCTGGGCCCCGATCATCAAACGGGGCGCGGCCGGGGCCAGGGTCTTCTGTCACCGCGACTATCACGCCGAGAACCTGATCTGGCTGCCGAGCAGGATCGGCGCAGCACGGGTCGGGCTGATTGACTTCCAGGATGCCGTCCGCGCCCATCCGGCCTGGGATCTGTCCATGCTGCTGCATGATGCCCGGCGCGATGTCTCACCCCAGCGAGAGGCCGCCTGCCTTGAGCACTATTTCGCCCAGCGCCCCGAGGTGGACCGGGAGACCCTTCTCGCCGACTTCCATGCCCTGGGCGCGCTCAACATCTGCCGGATTCTTGGGATTTTCTCCCGTCTCGTTTTCCGGGACGGCAAGCCTCGCTATGCCGCCTTCATGCCCAGGCTCTGGGGTTATCTGGATGTCTGCCTGGCGGACCCGGCCCTTGCGGACCTGGCGCGCTGGATGAACCGCTACGTCCCCGCAGAGGCCCGCCAATGACGGCTGGCCCCAAGGTCGCCATGGTGCTGGCCGCAGGGCTTGGCACCCGCATGCGCCCCCTGACCAATGACCGGCCCAAGGCCCTGGTGGAGGTGGCCGGCCGCACCCTGATCGACCGGGTCCTGGACCGTCTGGCCGAGGCCGGGGTCGAGACCTGTGTGGTCAATGTCCATCACTTTGCAGACCTGATGGAGTCCCATCTGGCCGGGCGCACCCACCCGAGGATCCTGATCTCCAATGAGCGGGAAGAGCTCCTGGATTCCGGTGGGGGCATCAAGAAGGCCCGGGCCCTGCTGGGGGATGATCCCATCTTCGTGGCCAATATTGACAGCCTCTGGTGCGAGGAAACCACCCCGCCCCTGGAGGCCCTGAAGACCATCTGGAACCCCGAGATCATGGACATGGCCCTTCTGCTTGTAGAGCGCGGGCGTGGCATCGGTTTCGAGGGCCCCCGGGGCTTCTTCCGCGACGAGGCGGGCCGGATCACCCATTCCGCCGATCCTGATCGCCCGGCCCCCCTGGCCAATATCGGCTTTCAGATCATGAAGCCCCAGGTCCTGGATGACGAACCTGAAGGGGCCTTTTCCATCCTGCCGGTCTGGTGGCGGCTTCAGGCGCAGGGCCGTGTCTATGGCGCCCTGATGGAGGCCTTCTGGCTGCATGTCGGCGATCCTCAGGCGGTGGCCGACGCCGAGGCGAGGCTTGGATGAGCGATCTCTTCAAGGGGCCCGCGCCGCGCTGGTTCAACATTCCGGCACACCGGCCCTTTGTCGATGATCTGGCCCAGGGGCTCCATGACGCCCTGTCCCCCCTTGGCCCTGATGCCCTGTCCCAGGCCCAGATCTTCACCCCGACCCGACGTGGGGCCCGGACCCTGAGCGAGGCCTTTCTGAAGGTGGCGGGATCCGCGGCCCTCCTGCCCCCACAGATCCGGCCCCTGGGCGATCTGAACGAGGGCGAGGCCCCCTTCGAACCCGGGGACCTGACCCTGGACCTGCCCACCGCCATCAGCCCCTTGAGACGGCGCTTCGAGCTGACCCGGCTGATCCTCGAAAACCAGCATCTGCTGGACCGGGATCTGGACGTCGGGAGCGCCATGGAGATGGCCGAGGCCCTGGGCGGATTTCTGGACAGTCTGCAGATCGAGGAGCGTGACGCCTCCGGCCTGGACAGACTGGTCACCGATGATCTGGCCGAACACTGGGCGCGGTCGCGCAACTTCCTGGAAATGGCCCTGGAGAAATGGCCCCTGCGCCTGACGGAGCTGGGGCTATGTGATGTCAGTCAGCGGCGGGTTCTGCTGCTCAGTCGCCTGGCGGAGCAATGGACGCTCAGGCCCCCCCAGGGGGTTCTGGTGGCCGCCGGTTCAACGGGTACCGCTCCGGCGACGGCCCGGCTGCTCGCGGCCATAGCCGCTGCCCCCCAGGGTGCCGTGGTCCTGCCGGGCCTGGACCACGCCCTGGCCGACTCGGCCTGGGCGGATATCGCTGATCAACATCCCCAAGGTGCCCTGAAGCGGCTGCTGGACGGCGTCGGGATCGCGCGAAGGCAGGTCGCCGTCTGGCCGGTCTCCAACTTTCCCGCCGCCAATGGCCGCTGGCGTCAGAGGATCATCAATGAGGCCCTGCGCCCCGCCGATGCGACCGCCGACTGGGTCCAGGCGATCGAATCCCTGAAGGCCGAAGGCAGGTCGGACAGGGCCGAGCCCTTCGTCGATGGCCTGAAGGGCCTGTCCGTTGTCTCAACGGCCCATGAGGACGAGGCCGCCAGTGTCGTGGCCCTGCTTATGCGGGACTATCTGGCCCGGGAGACCGGGACCTGCGCCCTGGTCACTCCGGACCAGGCCCTGGCCCGGCGTGTCACTGTCAAGCTGGCCCGCTGGGGGATTGTGCCGGATTCCTCTGCCGGCATTCCCCTGGCCGGCTCGCCTCCGGCCCTGCTGGCCAGTCTGTTGGCCAAGAACATGACCGACCCGGTCCATCCGGTGACCCTTCTGGCTCTTCTGAAACATCCCCTGGTCAGGCTTGGGGAAGACGCTGAACGCAAGGCCCTGGAAGTCCACGGCCTCCGCGGGCCACGCCGGCACAGCTGGGCGGATCTCAAGCTTGCCATTCCCTGGGACCCGAGGGAGCGCAAACCTGCCGCCGAAATCGCCCTGGCCCTGGATCTCTGCGAGCGCCTTCAGGCCCGGCTGGAACCGGTAGCCGCCGTCTTTGCCGGTGGCACCGCCACGGTAAGGGCGGCGACCATAGCCCTGATCGGTGTGATGGAAGGTCTGGCCAGCGATCCGGCCGGCGAGACCGGAACTCTCTGGCGAGGGGCCGAAGGCGAGGCCATGAGCCGCCTGCTGGCCACACTGATCCAGGACTCCGACTGTCTGCCACCGATCACGCCGGAGGCCTATGGCGAACTCCTGAACCGGCTTGTGGGTGATGAGACCCTGCGGACCGGCAATTCCACCCATTCCCGTCTGAAGATCCTCGGGGCCATCGAGGCGCGACTGACCCGTGCAGACCGGCTGATCCTGGCCGGCCTCGAAGAAGGGGTCTGGCCCCAGGGCGCACCCCTGGATCCATTCCTCTCGCGGCCCATGCGCGAAGCTCTGGGCCTGCCGCCTCCAGAACGACGGGTCGGACTGGCGGCCCATGACTTTGCCCAGGCCGCCTGCGCACCCGAGGTGATCCTGCTGCACACCGAACGCCGCGGCGGGTCTCCCACGGTGAAGTCCCGCTGGCTTTGGCGGCTTCAGACCCTGGCCCTGGGGGCGGGGATCGAGACCCTGCCCCGGTCGACCGATGCCCTGGCCTGGTCCCAGGCCCTCGATGCCCCGGAGCGTTTCGGACCCGCTCCCAGACCCGCGCCAGCGCCCCCCGTCGCGGCGCGGCCCCGGAAGCTTGCCGTCACCCGGGTGGAGACCCTGACCCGTGATCCCTATGCGGTCTACGCCCGGGATATCCTCAAGCTCTATCCCTTGGATCCCCCCGACCAGACGGTGGATGCCCGGGTGCGGGGCACGGCCATCCATTCGGCCTTCGAGGACTTCACCCGGGCCTGGCCGACAGACCTGCCCCCCAATGGGGCCGGGATCTTTGCCGACCTCTATCTGGCCTCCTTGAGGCAGTCAGGCATGGCCGAGGATGCCCTGGCCCGGGAGACCGCCCTGGCCCATCAGGCCGCTGCCTGGATCATGGAGATGGAGGCCGGACGCCGCGCCGATGGCCGCACGCTTCATGTGGAACTGAAGGGGGAGATGACGTTCGAGACCCTGGCCGGAACCTTCACCCTCGAGGCCCGGGCCGACCGCATCGAGATCGATCCCAGGGGCTATGGCCACATCCTCGACTACAAGACCGGCAAGGCTCCCACCCAAAAGGAGGTGGCCTCAGGATTCTCGCCACAGCTGACCCTGACCGCCGCCATCCTGGCCGACGGCGGGTTCACGGCGCTGGGCCGACGGGCACCTGGTGATCTGACCTATATCGAGGTCAGTGGCCGCACCAAGGCTGGAGAGGAAGTCGAGCGGGGCTATGCCGAGCCGGGACCCAGACAGGCTTCCAGCCGCGATCTGGCCGATGCCGCCCTTGAGGGCCTGAAGACCATGCTCGCCTATTATGATGATCCCGACACCCCCTATGTCTCCCGCCGCGCGCCGCAGTTCCTGAAGGGACGGATCGGGGACTATGACCATCTGGCCCGGGTCCATGAGTGGCAGACCAGCGGCGAGGGGGAGGACGAGGAATGACCCTGGATCCCCAGCGGGTTGCGGCCGACCCACGCCTGTCCGCCTTCGTCTCGGCCAATGCCGGGTCCGGCAAGACCAAGACCCTGATCGACCGGGTGGCCCGCCTGCTGCTTGACGGGGCCCGGCCCGAGGCCATTCTCTGCGTGACCTATACAAAGGCCGCCGCCGCCGAGATGCAGCGCCGGCTGTTCGACCTATTGGGGGGATGGTCGGTCCAGCCCGACGAAACGCTCCGCAAAGTCCTCGCCGAGCTGGAAGGTCGCCCCGCCGACAGCTTTGACGCCAGGCGCCTGTCCGACGCCCGCGCCCTGTTTGCCAGGGCGCTGGAGACCCCGGGCGGCCTGAAGATCCAGACCATCCACGCCTTTTGCGAAAAGCTGCTGCGGCGCTTTCCCCTGGAAGCCCGGATCTCGCCGGGCTTCGCGGTCATGGAAGACCAGGTAGCCCGCGACATCGCTCGCGAGGCCCGCCGCAAGGTGGCCCTTGAGGCCATGAAGGGGCCTGGAGACATCGCCGAAGCCTATGCCCGCCTGTCCGTAGCCCTCGATTTCGAGGCCTTCGGCAAGATGTTTGACCGGTTCGAGGCCCGGCGGGGCTTTCTGCAAACCTATCTGGGCCGCCAGGGTGGCCTGGGCAGTGCCGTGGCTGATGTCTGGACCGTGTGCGGATTTGAGGAGCCCGTCGCGCCTGAGGTTCTAGGCGAGGCTGCCATGACCCGCCTGGCCGGACCGATCTGGAGCGAGGCGGCTGAAGTGCTGGCCAGGGGGTCGGCAACCAATGTGGCAACCGCAAAGGTTCTGAACCAGATCGCCAGCGCGCCGGACGGCGCGTTCGGCCTAGCCCTGGCGGCCTTTTTTATTGAATCCGGCGAAGGCACTGCGGCGGCCTGGATTCAGGATGCGGCCGTCATGAAGAAATCCCCGGCCATGCAGATGGCCCTCCTGACCCTAAGGGACAAACTGGCCGCAGCGCGGGAGCAGGTCCGGGCGGCGACCATCGCTGCCCAGACCGCAGATGTCCTGATCCTGGCCGATGCCTATCTCACGGCCTACCGGATCCAGAAGGATCGGAAGGGTGCCCTCGACTTCTCCGATCTCATCGAAAAGACCGCCGATCTGGTGGCCGAAAGCCCCATGGCGGCCTGGGTGCTGTTCAAGCT
>CAIYZB010000328.1 GCA_903930545.1 uncultured Alphaproteobacteria bacterium | reverse complement strand
CCGCACTGGGCTCAAAGGGGGCGGATCGGGCCTCGACCACGACAAAGTCGTTGCCGAGCCCGTTCATCTTCAGGAACGGACGGCTCATGGTGGGGACCATATAGGCGAGATTGGCCAGGCTTTCACCTTTGGCGAGACAGGCCGGGTCCGGATTGCTTAAATCACGCCATGAAATCATCGATCCTCGCCCTGACTGCCGCCCTGGTCCTGTCCACCGCCGCCGAGGCCCGCAAGGCCCCCGCCCCTGCGCCGGTGGTGCCCGCCCCCGTCGTGGTGGAGGACAACAATATCTGGCTGGAGGAGGTCGAAGGCACCAAGCCCCTGGCCTGGGTGGCCGGTGAGAACCAGAAGACGGCCTCGAGGCTCGAGGGCGATGCCCGCTATGCGCCCTTCCTGGCCGAGGCCAAGGCCATCTTCACGGCCACAGACCGCATCCCCTGGCCCAGCTTCCGGGCCGGTGGGGTGGACAATTTCTGGCAGGATGCGGCCCATCCCCATGGGATCTGGCGTCAAACCTCCGTGGCTGGCTATCGGGCCGCCACCCCGCCCTGGGTCACCCTGCTGGATCTCGATGAACTATCGCGCGCCGAGGGCCGCAACTGGTTCTGGAAGGGGGCCGGTTGCCTCAAGCCCCAGGAGCGTATCTGCCTGATCCGCCTGTCCAATGGCGGCGGGGATGCGGTTGAGATCCGCGAATACGACACCCAGACCCGCAGCTTCGTCCCCGGCGGCTTCCGCTTTGCCGAGGGCAAGCAGTCCGTGGACTGGCTTGATGCCAATACCCTCGTCGTGGCCCGGGAATGGACTCCAGGCGAGGTGACCGACAGCGGCTATGCCTATGTGGTCAAGCTGGTCACCCGCAGCGGCGAGACCACCGAGATCTTCCGTGGCCAGAAATCTGACGTCTCCAGCTCGGCCAGCGTCCTGCACGGCAAGGCCGGTGCGGTGGATGGCCTGCTGATCCGTCGGGGCACCAGCTTCTTTGAAAGCGAATACAGCCTGTGGAAGGCCGGGGTGATCACCCCGATCCGTCTGCCTGCCAAGGCCGAGTTCGAGGCCTATACCGCCGGCCGCCTGGTCTTCGCCCTGAAGACCCCGTGGGAAGGGTTCGGGGCGGGAGCCCTGATCGCCTATGACCCGTCCAGTCTCGCCACCCCGCCGGAACTGGTCTTCCAGCCCGGCCCGCGCCAGGCCATCCAGTCGGTCTCCGATACCACCAGCCGCCTGGTGGTGGAGCTGCTGGAGGATGTGAAGGGGGCCGTGGATGCCTATCAGCGCGTCGACGGAAAATGGGTGGCCGAACGCCTGGCCCTGCCCCTGAAGGCGACCCTGTCCGTCAAGGCCACCTCCGGCACGGACAACCAGCTCTTCGTGGCCTCGGAGGGTTTTCTGGAACCCACCAGCCTGTGGCTGGCCGACTCAGGCACGGGTCAGGCCATGCCGGTGAAGCAGCTGCCCGCCCGGTTCAATCCGGCCACCCATCAGGTGGACCAGTACTGGGCCACCTCCAGCGACGGGACCCAGATCCCCTATTTCGTGGTCTTCCCCAAGGCCGCGAAGAAGGACGGCTCAACCCCCACCCTCATGTATGGCTATGGCGGGTTCGAGATCGCCAAGCCGCCCATCTATCTGCCTGAGATGGGCAAGATCTGGCTGGAGCGGGGCGGGGCCTATGTCATTGCCAATATCCGCGGCGGTGGCGAATTCGGCCCGGCCTGGCACCAGTCGGTCCTGCGCGAAAAGCGCCAATTGGCCTTTGACGACTTTGCTGCTGTGGCCCGGGATCTGACGGCCCGGGGCCTGACCTCGCCCCGTCGCCTGGGTATCTATGGCCGGTCCAATGGCGGGGTCCTGACCACCGTCTCCATGACCCAGCATCCGGAACTGTGGAATGCCGTGGTGGTGGAAAGCCCGCTCGTGGACATGCTGCGCTATCACAAGCTCTCGGCCGGGGCCTCCTGGATCGGGGAATATGGCAATCCCGATGTCCCCGCCGACCGCGCCTTCATCGCCAGGTATGACGGCTATCTGAACCTGAAAAAGGGCGTGGCCTACCCCGAGGCCTATATCACCACCAATACCCGCGATGACCGGGTCCATCCCGGCCATGCCCGCAAGTTCGCCGCCCGGCTCCAGCAGCTGGGGGTGCCCTATCTCTACTACGAGCAGACCTTTGGCGGTCACGCCAATGACGCCGATCCGGAGCTCAATGCTCGGCGCTGGGCCCGGCACTATGTCTATCTGGCCCAGAAGCTGATGGACTAGGTCCGCTCGACCCTGGCTGCGGCCTCGTCGATGGCCGCGGCCATGGCATCGATCTCAGCCTCGGTGACTGGGCCGCGCTGCATCCTCAGGGCCAGGGCCGTGCCCAGGTTCTGCATGGCCCTCTGGAGCTTGGGGCGGGCATCGGTGGACTGGCTGCCGGCGGCGTCCAGACGGGCGAAGATGGCGTCCACACCGGCGCGGTTGTTTTCCAGGGCTTCTCGGCCGGCGTCCGTGATCTCATAGGCCTTGCGGCCGCCTTCGACCCCGACCTGGGTGACGAAACCCTCGTCTTCCAGCAGGGAAAAGGTCGGATAGATAACCCCGGGGGAGGGGCGATAGGCACCGCCGGTACGGTCTTCGAGGTCCTTCATGACCTCATAGCCATGTCGGGACTTTTCAGAGACCAGGGCCAGAACCACAAAGCGAAGATCGCCGTGTTCCAGGATGCGGCCAAGGCGTCCGCCTGATCCCCGGCCATGGCGCCCACGCAGGTGGTCGCGAAGGTGACCGCCCCATCCTTGACGGCTGTGGTGTTCGGGGCGGTTCCAATGATGTCTGTGCATATGTCGTTCCTATTTAGATATGTCTAAAATTTAGATATATCT
>CAIYZB010000327.1 GCA_903930545.1 uncultured Alphaproteobacteria bacterium | reverse complement strand
TCGATTTCCCGGGCCCCGAGGGTGCAGCCGGTGACATCCTCCTCGATTGTGGCATGGCCAAACCGGTGCAGCAGGGCCGGCACCAGCATCAGGACCGAACGCATGCCCATGGGCAGGTGCGCACCTTCAGGGTCGAGATCGGCGTGGTGATGGACCCTCAGGGTGCCCGTCTCGAAGTCCATATCCACGGACGAGCCGAGCTTGCGGTAGAAGTCCAGGATCTTGCGGACATCGGTAATGTCCGGAACCCGGTGCAGAACCACCGGAGACTGGGTCAGCAAGGTTGCGCAGAGCACCGGAAGGACGGCGTTCTTGTTGGCCGAGGGCGTGATCTCGCCCCTCAGGGCCCGTCCGCCACGCACGATCAGATTGGTCATCAGGCGGTCCTTTTGGTCCCGGGAGGCGTCAGGTAGGTCCTACCAGACCCCGATCTTGTTGGCTTCGGCGTGGGAAATAGGATGATGGGCCGCCTTGTGATCTTCCTCGGCAAGCAGCCGGACGGCCTCAAGAGCAGCCATACAGCCCATGCCTGCCGCGGTCACGGCCTGGCGATAGACGTCATCGGTGACATCTCCCGCGGCATAGACGCCTTCGACGGCGGTGGCGGTGGAACCGGGGGTAACCTTCAGATAGCCGGCTGCATCCATATCGAGCTGCCCGCGGAAGAGTTCGGAGGCCGGGGCATGACCGATGGCGATGAAGACGCCGTCAGCCGCTAGGTCGCGGGTCTCTCCGGTCTGCACATGCTGGATGCGCACCCCGGTAACGCCGGCCGGATCGGAGGTTCCCAGCACCTCGGCCACCGAGGCATTCCAGACCACTTCGATCTTGGGATTGGCAAAGACGCGTTCCTGCAGGATCTTTTCAGAGCGGAACTCATCGCGACGATGGATGATCGTGACCTTAGAGGCAAAATTGGTGAGGAAGAGGGCCTCCTCTACGGCGGTATTGCCGCCGCCGACCACCACGACCTCCTTGCCGCGATAGAAAAAGCCGTCGCAGGTGGCGCAGGCCGACACCCCAAAGCCCTGGAATTTCTGTTCGCTCTCCAGACCCAGCCACTTGGCCTGGGCTCCCGTGGCGATGATCAGGGTCTCTGCCAGCCAGACCGCCCCGCTGTCGCATTCCAGACGGAAGGGGCGCTGGGACAGATCGGCCTTCAGCACGATGTCATTGACCACCTCGGTGCCCACATGGCGGGCCTGGGCCTCCATCTGCTCCATGAGCCAGGGTCCCTGGATCACATCGGCAAAGCCGGGATAGTTTTCCACCTCGGTGGTGATGGTCAGCTGCCCGCCTGGCTGGATGCCCTGGATCATGACCGGGCTCAGCAGGGCACGGGCGGCATAGATTGCGGCGCTATAGCCAGCGGGGCCGGATCCGATGATCAGGCAGCGAACGGAACGGGGTGCTTCAGACATGGCCCTAATCTAGGGAAGATTCCGCTCCGATGCGACCGGTCAGTCGCGCTTTGGTTAAGACGGGTTTTATTCTCCCGCCCTAGGGTCAGATCCAACTGGAGGCTTGGCCATGCCCGCACCCCCTGAGATCGCCATAGCGGGCCGCAAGATCGGTCCGGCCCATCCGCCCTATGTGATCTGCGAGCTGTCCGGCAATCACAATGGCAGCCTGGCTCGCGCCCTGGACCTGGTGGATGCTGCCGCAGCCACCGGCTGTGACGCCATCAAGATCCAGACCTACACCGCCGACACCATCACCATGGATATCGACCGACCGGAGTTCAAAATCTCAGGCGGTCTGTGGGACGGCCGCAGCCTCTATGACCTCTATCAGGAGGCCTATACTCCTTATGACTGGCATGCCGCGATCTTCGAGCGCGCGGCAAAGCGGGGGGTGACCCTGTTTTCCAGTCCCTTCGACAATACCGCCGTGGACCTGCTCGCCGGACTGGACGCCCCTGCCTACAAGATCGCCTCCTTCGAGGCTGTTGACCTGCCCCTGATCCGCTATGCGGCCAGCCAGGGCAAACCCCTGATCATCTCCACCGGCATGGCCAATCTGGCGGAGATCGAGACCGCCCGGAGCACAGCTCTTGAGGCCGGGGCCGCCGGGGTGGTCATGCTCCATTGCGTCTCCAGCTATCCGGCCGCCATGGGGGACGCCAATCTGCGCACCATCCCGGACATGGCCACCCGTTTTGAAGGCCTGGTCGGCCTATCCGATCACACCCATGGGACGGCGGCTTCGGTGGCCGCAGTTGCCCTGGGGGCTAGTGTCATCGAAAAGCACTTCACCCTGGCCCGCTCGGACGGCGGACCCGACGCCGCCTTTTCTCTGGAACCCGGTGAGTTCCGTGCTCTGGTCAAGGACTGCAACGAGGCCTGGATGGCGCTCGGCAACGCCCATTACGACACCCTGGGATCGGAACGCGCCAATCTGCAGTTCCGCCGTTCCCTCTATGTCAGCGCCGATGTCCGGGCCGGCGAGGCCCTGAGCCTGGACAATGTCCGCTCCATTCGTCCGGGCAATGGCCTCGACCCGGGCCATCTGGACGACGTCCTCGGTCTGAAGGCGGTCCGCGATCTCACCCGGGGCGAGCCCCTGGCCTGGGAGATGGTGGGCCGATAGGCCTCAGCGGCGAGGCACTGCGGCCGGGCTATTGACGATCGAAAGCCCGGCCTGGAGCGCGCTGAGCTGGTTGCCCAAGGCAGCAACCGTGGTGCTCTGGGCCGTATAGAGCACGCCGAACACCGCGAGCAGAGAGGTGATAGCGGTCACGACCAACGTCGTGCGAGTTGATCGGCTTTCCTCCCGGTTTTCGCGACGCAGGGCGGCAATGGCCTCATTCACGCCGCCCAACTCGGAGCGAAGCTCTCCGCGGATTTCGCGTCTGAACTCTGATTGCTCAGAGGCCATGTTCGCCACCTGCCCCGCAAGACTGTCCAACTTGGTCCCTAGGACATCGAGGCGGCCATCAAGGCGCTGTTCCAGGGTATCCATGCGGCCCTGCAAGTTGGCCGCGCGGGTCTCGGCCTTCTGCTCAAGCAGGTCCTGATGCAGTTTCAGCTCATCTCGTGAGACAAATTCGCTCATTCGATTGCTCCTGAGAAAGGCCGGCTGCCAGGACCTGACCCGCCTGATCTGAGCTGGCGCTTGCAGGGGCTTGTCTGCAGACCAGTTCTGATCGGGTCGGTCAGCGAGCGTGAACTTATCCCATACCGCATCATTTGCTGCCACCCCGGATTGCATTGGCTTAGCCTGCGTCGTCATTGGGGGACGGTGAACCTGCCTTCACCCCATCACGGCGGTCCAGTTCGACCTCCAACTGCCTTTGAAGGCTCCTTGCCAGGTCAAAATCCATTGCGGCAGCAATGTGGAACTTCTGCGACCCTGTGACGGCCTCGCCAAACGCGACGCGTATGGCCCTGTTGGTCGACATAACGGAGACAGTCGTCGCGTAGATGGCCGGAACCTGGATCGCCTCGCGAGACTCCTGCTGGTCAACCAGCTCCTCGGTGGCGCTCCTGCTGTCGTCAGGTTTTTCAGAGTCTGCCAATCCAATCCCTCCCAAGAGGGAGAAGGCTAACTCAATGCAATCTGGAATTGCAATTGAAAAGCAACCCTAGGCGGCAGCAGCGACTGCACCCTGGCGGGCCGTGGCGAGTTCGGTGCCGATCGCTGTGAAGCGGCTGGTCAGGTCTCCTGCTTCCCACCCGCCGGTCACCAGGCTGCTGCCATACCGACGGCTGATCACGGCCCGCAACTGGGCGATGCCCCGCACCGCCTCCACCGACGGACAGCCCCAACGGGGTGCCATGGTGACGGCAAGCTGCTCCTGGATTGTCATGCCCGCCCCGCCAAAGCCGGCCATCAGCCGGTGGATCTCACGGCGCAGATCCACATCACCCACTTCTTCGACGCACTCGGCGCTCAGGAGGATCTGCCCCCGGGTCTCATAGACGGAAATCTGGCTCACAGCCCCCGTGGCGGTGAAGTTGTGCAGCTGGAAGGGTGCGGCTCCCGCCGGATCCAGGCGGAAAACATAGGTCGTGAGCGTCTTTGAACTCGCACGGGGCGTGACCAGGTCGAGAGCCTTGAAAAGCGGCATGGGATTGGCAGCCCAGATCAGGATGTCGTCAGGGCCATGTTCGGCCAGGGCACTGTCAGGAGAGACCAGGGACGGGGTCTTGATCTTCACACCGCTGCGGATCAGGGCCTGTTGCAGCTTCAGGACCGCGCTGGTCATGCCACCTTCCGGCAGGCTCGCCGTCAGGCCATCCAGGCGTCCAGTGAGGGCCGCAGGCAGGTCATAGAGATCATTGAACAGGGGCAGGGACCGGCGCGTGGCGGCCAGATCAGCGGGATCTGCGCTGGTTGGAAAGACCTTGCCGATCCCCATGGCCTGGGCCGAGCTGGCATGAACCTCGTCCAGCCAGGCACCGAGATACCAGCGACAATAGCGGGTCAGGTGACCCTGGATGTCAGCCGGATAGGCCCTGAGGCGGTCAGCCAGGCTGTCGCCCCGGATGGGTGCGAGGTCGAGCTCGCGGGTATAGAGGGCAGGGCCGGCAAAGCCGCGGCTATAGGTCAGGTCTCCGCCGGGGGCGGGACTGACCGAACCGATCCGGTTCTCGAAATCCTCGAAGGCGATCCCGTGGGACGCCATCAGGCTGCGGACCGGGTCACCGGCAGGGCCGAAATACTGACAGCGGTCGCGCAGCTCTCGGCCGTGATCCATTCGCGGCAGGGCGGTTCCGCCCAGACGGTCGGCCGGATCGTGGAGTTCGATGTCCTGGAAGCCGAGCCGGTGGGCCTCAAGGCCTGCAAGCATGCCGGTCAGGCCACCACCAATGATACGGACCTTGCGGGTCATGGTCTCGAACTCCCCAACTTCTGTTGAGCAATCCCAGGCCTTTGACGCATCGACATTTTGTCGCTCAGTTGGGGCCGGGGTCTCATCTGCCCCAGACTGCACCTTCAGTGCCCAAAATCTCGTTAAGGCTGCAGACCGCCCAGCTGAGGCAAGCTGTCGCGCTGCTGGATCAGGTCGAGCAGGACCTCTGCGGTGCGCCAGGCCCCCTGGCCATCACAGATCCCGGCACTGGCCACCGAAAGCTTTCGACGCAGAGCCGCGTCATTGAGCAGATGCACCAGAGCTCGATCGAGACTGGGCTCGAAGTCAGGCGAGGCGGCGTTCAGGATGATGGCAGCGCCCGCCGCCGCCATGGCATCGGCGGCTTCCTTCTGATTGTCGGCGAGCACCACCAGAGCAGAGGGCAGGCCGAGGACGCAACGTTCCCAGGTCGTGGACCCCGCCGCCCCCAGAGCGACGTCAGCCTCAGCGGTCAGGCGGGCCATGTCCTGGCTGTCGATGTGCAGGCTCAGCCGGGGATCATGATTGGCCAGGCGTTTCAGTCCGGTCAGACTGGCTGCCCCGCTGCCCACCACCACATCCACGACCATACCCGCTGCGAGCCGGGGCCTCAGCCGGTCCAGAACCCGACCGGTGATACCGCCGAGGTCGGTGAGGCCCAGACTGACCAGGATCCGGCGCACGGGCCCATCGCGATGGGCCAGGGCCTCGGCTCTTTGTTCAGCAAATTCCGGGCGCACAGGAGCATAGGCAGGGCCCAGGAGCAGCTGGGTATGGCCTTCAACCAGTAGACCATAGTCTGACATCCGACGGGCCGGCCCGGAGTCCAGGACGATGTCCGCCCCCAGGGGCCGATTGGCCAGGTCATCGATCACCAGGACCGGACGACCTCGGGACATGGCATCCTGCTGACCACGGTCCAGCCCGTAGTGATCAAAGACAATGGCGTTGAACCTTACGCCTGTCAGGGCGTCCGCGAGCCCGCTGGCCGTGAGCGAGGTCACTGCCTCCCTCGGCATTTCGGGCCCGAAGACATTCAGGATCTCGGCAACCTCGGGGGTCGCCAGAAAGATGCAGTCGGCACCGCGGTCGTTCAGAGCCCTGGCAAGGGTCAGGCAACGCATGACGTGACCGCCGCCGACCTGGGGGCCGGCATTGGCCACAAAAAGGATACGGGGGCCGCTCATGACTGGGTCCTCAAGATCAGCACGCGGGCGTGGTCCAAGAGGGGAAGCTCCGGTCGGCAATGTGGCGTTGCCGCGATGGCGGCTTCACGAGGTTCGAGATGCAAGCCTGAGAACGAGACGCCGTCAATCTAGGGCCGATTCCCGCCCCAGCCCCCTGCGTCCATTCGGCTCAGGCCAGATCGCCGGCAAAACGGACGAAGAACAGCTCCGGGTCTCCGGGATCCAGGTCCTCGATAATGCCGCTGACCTTGTAGCCGCGCCCCACCAGAAGCGTGCGCATGGGATGGTTGGACTCATTGGTGGAGACAAAGACCCGGTCAGGAGTGTCCTCCTCCAGGGTCGCCATGAGACGCGAGGCGACCCCCAGCCGGCGGAAGCGGCCGTCTACCTGGAGCTGCTCGACCAGGGGATGGCCGAAGAAATGGCCCGCCACCAGAAAGCCCGCCGGCTCGCGATCCAGAAAGGCCATCCAGACCCGCTCGTCCCTCTGGCCTTCAAAGGCCCGGGTCAGGTCCGCGACCCTCGCATCGCCACCCTGGCCTTCCAGGCGCAGGGCAAGCTCGAGATCCCCGGTCCGGGTCCGGCGCACCCGAATGGTCACGTAGACGCCTTTCGGACATCGAACCTGGCGAGCACCTCGTCGGCGGCCCGGTCGGTCTCAGCCAGGGGTTCATAGGTCCAGCTATGGAAGCTGCCGCCAAAGGGCCGTGTCGCCCCCAGGCGTTCGAGGTCCTCGTGGAACAGGCCGAACTTCAGGCTCTGACCCTCCATCTTCAGCACAAAGACCGGCTTGCCGGTGGAGGCCGCGTCCGTGGCGAGATTGGTGGAATCTTCGGTGACCAGGATGTAGTCGGCGGCGCCAAGGAAGGCGAAATAGGGGTTCTCCCCCTCCCCGTCCCAGATCACGCCCGGCATGTGGCGCAGCCGCGCCGTCAATATGGCCTTGGCCGCTTCCGGGGTGCGGCGGGTGAAGGTCACCATAACCGAGCCCCCGGCCTCGACCACGGGCAATTCGATCTCGGCCGCCATGGCTGCGGCACGTTCCGGCGACAGGTTATGGGCCTTGGACTTGCCCCCGATGACCACCGCCACCCGCGGGTGGGGCAAGGGTTCGATCATCTCCTGGAACCGGTCGAGATCGGCTTTCAGCCGGTCGACATTGACCCGGCCGGGCGAGCCCGTGATCGGAAAGACATTGTCGCCCTGCAAACGGTCATGCCTCGGCGGGATGACCAGATCGAAGGGGCTGGTCGGCATGCGGGGATCCTGGATCTGGACCACATAGGTAGCGCCCCGTGACCAGGCCCGCATCCGCATGGACAGCGGCAGGGTCGCTCGCCCGGCCGCCACCCAGATATCTGGCCAGGGGGCTTCGATCTGGCTTTCCGGCGTCACAAAACGCAAGGGGAAGGGGTTCATCCACCAAGGCAGGCGGCCAATATGGCCCTGCCAGGCCACACGCTTGATCGTGACCTCGGTTTCGCGCTTGCGGGCCAAGGCATTGGCCAGACCGACAACCTGGGCCTCGATGCCCGCACGGCCATCAGAGACGGCCCATAGCCTGATGGGCTGAGACGTGGACGTCTCAGCCTCAGGGCTGGTGGGCGTCCCATCAGGAACGGGGGTTTCGTCAGTCACGGGCATGCCCTTCCAGGCCGGTCCGGTGAACGGATCCGGCGATCAGGCCTAGACCCACTCGACCTTCAGGATCTCGTAGGCCTTCACGCCGCCGGGGGTATTCACCTCGACCACATCGCCCATCTCCTTGCCGATCATGGCCCGGGCAATGGGAGAGGCAATGGAGATCTTGCCGGATTTCACGTCGGCCTCGTGCTCGCCCACGATCTGGTAGCGGGCGGAGTCCTCGGTGTCCTCGTCGACCACACTCACGGTCGCGCCAAACTTGACCTGACTGCCTGACAGCTTGGACACATCGATGACCTGGGCGCGGGCCATCTTGTCCTCGATGTCCGCAATCTGGCCTTCAATCCAGCCCTGCCGCTCCTTGGCAGCGTGATACTCTGCATTTTCCGAGAGGTCCCCATGCGCGCGCGCCTCCGCAATGGCGGCGATCACGGCGGGTCGCTCCAGGGTCTTCAAACGCTTCAAATCTTCGTCGAGGGTTTGATACCCCTCGGCGGTCATCGGGACTTTTTCCATGGCAGGTGGGACTCGAGTTCGCCCTTTGGGTTCGTATTCCGGCCGCGGGCGCGGGCGTCCGGGGGGGTAGAGAATAGGCTCTGGGGTTTGAAAACTCAAGGGGTGCAATGCAGCATGACGGTGAACTCCGTCGGCTGATGATGGGCTTGACCGGCTGACAGCCGGGATCTGAAGCGTTATGAGGTAACTATACATAACCCTTTTGCTGCGCCAAGCTGGGCTTGCCCAAACCGGATTTCGAAGGACAGCCCGTTGAGAGCGCCCCTCCTGCTACTCCTGACAGTCTGGCTCGGACTGGCCTTGCCGGCCTCGGCGCGAGCGGGGGAAGTCCGGCTGGCAGTAGCAGCCAATTTCAGCGACACGGCCCGACAGATCGCGGATCGATTTGAAGCCCGGTCCGGCCACAGGGTCATGATCTCGGCTGGGTCCAGCGGCCAGCTCTTTGCCCAGATCCATCAAGGCGCGCCATTCGACGTCTTTCTCTCGGCCGATGACGAGCGACCGGCCCGTGCCGAGGCCGAGGGCCTGGGGGTAAAGGGCACCCGCTTTACCTATGCCACCGGGCGTCTGGTCCTGTGGAGCCGCACCCCGGGTCTGGTTGACAGCCGCGGTCAGGTTCTGGTCACCGGCCGGTTCCAGCACCTCGCCATAGCCGACCCCGCCAGTGCGCCCTATGGCCGGGCCGCCATGGAGGTCCTGACCCGCCGGAAACTGGAGGCGCGCCTCAAGCCGCGCCTGGTCACTGGCAACTCCATTGCCCAGACCCTGCAGTTCGTCCGCACAGGATCGGCGGAGCTGGGCTTCATCGCCCTGTCCCAGGCGAGCAGCCTCGAGGGAGGGTCCCGCTGGCTGGTCCCGGCCGCCGACCACAACCCGATCGACCAGCAAGCCATCCTGCTGACCGCTGCCAAAGACCCAGCGGCTTCCACAGCCTTTCTGAAGTTCCTCAGGGGACCGGAGGCGCGGACCCTGATCCGTGCCCAGGGCTATGAGGTTCACTGACCCATGGCCGAGGTGATCTGGCTGACCCTGAAGCTGGCGGGTTTCACGACCCTGGTCCTGCTGGTGATCTCCACCCCCCTTGCCTGGTGGCTGGCCCATGGCCGCTCCAGCCTGCGCCCTGCCGTCGGTGCCCTGGTGGCCCTGCCGGTGGTCCTGCCCCCGACGGTTCTGGGCTTCTATCTGCTGGTCGCCATGGGACCGGACAGCCCGCTCATCGCCCTGCTGAAACCCTTCGGCATCAGGACCCTGGCCTTCACCTTCGAGGGTCTTGTCATTGGCTCGGTAATCTATTCCCTGCCCTTTGCCGTCCAGCCCCTGCGCAATGCCTTCCAGGCCGTCGGCCGAGACCCGATGGAAGCGGCCTCGACCCTGGGTGCCTCGCCCTGGGACAGTTTTCTGAGGGTCGCCCTGCCCCTGGCCCTGCCAGGCTATGCCGTGGCGGCCATTCTGAGCTTTGCCCACACCATAGGGGAATTCGGGGTTGTGATGATGCTGGGGGGCGGCATTCCGGGGAAGACCCAGGTCCTGTCCGTCGAGATCTATCGCCTGGTGGAAACCCTGGACTGGAGTGCAGCCCACAGGCTGTCAGCAGGGCTCCTGGTCTTTGCCTTCGCCGTCATGCTCAGCCTGCTGCTGTTCGAGCGCAGGCTGACCGAGGTCAGAACCTAGACGCTCTCCGAGATCAGGCAGCCCACCAGTTCCGCCGCGTCCGGGGCCTCATAGACCCCTTCCATAAAAGCGAACATGTCCGGGGTGACCTGGACGGAAAAGGTCTCGCTCTTGACCTCGGTGCGTTCCAGCACACGGGCGCGGCGCACCTCGGCCGAGGCGGTGACGAAATGGAACTGGAAGGGGAGCTCCACCGCTTCGGCGATCTCGCGGACCCGGGCCCGGTCGACCCGGCGCATGAGACCAAGGTCCAGGACCACCGAGGTTCCCGCTGCCAGACAGGCCGCCGCCGTGGACCAGATCTGGGCCTCGCAGCGTTCCACCCTCTGCATCATCCATTCAAACTCGATGGGGTCAGGCATGTCGGCGGCAAACAGCCGGGCCATCCAGTCATCTATGGAAAAGGCTACCGCCGGAGTACGGCGGGCCAGGTCCTGGGAATAGGTGGTCTTGCCGGCGCCGGACGGGCCGAAAATCACATGAAGGGTCGCGGTCATGATCCCGCAATAGGCTGAGCGCCACCAGCAGGTAAAGAGGCGGGACATGATCAGGGCTTCCGTCTGGGCCCGCCTCGCCTAGACTTGGCCTATGATCCGACACGCCAAACCCGACGACCACGCCGCCATTTCCACCCTGGTGGAAGCCGCCTTCGGCCAGCCCGATGAAGCCCGGCTGGTGGAAGAGTTGCGCGCCAATGGTGATGTGATCTTCGAACTGGTGGCGAAGGCCGAGGACGGAGCCGTTGAGGGCCATGTCCTCTATAGCCGCCTCTGGGCCGACAGCGTCATGCTCTATGCCGCCCTGGCCCCCCTGTCCGTGGCCCCGACGCTCCAGAAGACCGGGATCGGCAGCCGGTTGATGACGGCCAGTCTGGTGACCGCCCGGGAGTTCGGGGTCCATGGGGTCATCCTGCTGGGACACCCCGGATACTACCCGCGTTTTGGCTTCAGCGCCGAGGCCGCCAGCCGGGTCAAGTCGCCCTATTCCGGGTCGCCGTCCTTCATGGCCCTGGCCCTGGAGGCAGGCGCTCTGGATGAGCCCCTGACCATCGCCTATGCGGATGCCTTCAGTGGCTAGTGGGTCGGCACCGAGGAGCCTGCGGGCCCGCTGGTCTCTGCCTCCATGGCGGCCAGGGACTCGTTGATGCGACGAACCTCTTCGGGGGTCGGCTTTCTGCGGGACGCTGTGAGCGTCCCCATCCCCTGGATTGGCAAGGCACCGGGCATCCCCGCGTCTTCGATCCGATAGGTTCTCTCCTCGCCCCCGACCGAAAGGGTCACGGTCCGGGTCGGGCTGAGCGGGGCGAGCTCGGGTTCGATACCGCCCTGGGTCCGGGCATCAATGCCTCCCAGAATGGCCAGGCTGAGCTGGCCTTCTCCCCCTGCATAACGGCCTGTAAAGGCAGGCGGCTCGCCCCAGGGCCCAGTCCATCGGTAGAAGATGTGGGCCCCGATCTGGGCCATCTTGACCAGGGTTGGTGCCCAATAAGGCGAGACATAGACCGCGTGATAGTGGGTGGCTGACCCCACCCCCGCCGCCACATATCCCGACAGGGCTTTCTGGGCGACAAGGCGGGCCTGCCCCCACAGCCCCGGCTCCGGCACCCGCGCCAGGGAGCCGTCACAGGTGAAGGTGAACTGGCAGCCCGTCATGCGGGCCGAGCCCTGATAGACCACGCCGCAGACCGATTTCGGATAGGCCGGATGGCGCATCCGGTTGAGCACCACCTGAGCCACGGCCTCCTTGCCTGCCAGAGGCTCAAGGGCGGCCTCGAAATAGACGGCCTGGGTCAGACAGGTCAGGGCCCGGTCCTGATCAGCCAGGGCCGCCGCCAGAACCAGGGGTGGCATGGGCCGGATCGGCAGACGGGAGAACGGCCTGAGGGCATTGATTTCCTGAGCGGCCTGATCGACCGCGTGGTCAAAGCCCAGGTCTGGCGGTGAGGAGATGTCCAGATTGCCCCAACCCACGGGACGGCCCCAGAGATCGGCCTGGCGGATCGGATCATGGCGGCGGACCAGGGCCAGCATGGCGGGATCCATATCCGCTGTCAGACGCGCCAGCCCCTCATCGGACAGGCTGGCCGCCACTGAGGCGACCCCCCGGGCATGGCCGGACCCACCCTTGACATAATAGGTGGTCAGACAGCCGGACAGGACGAGCCCCAGGGCCACAAGGGCCAGGCTCCGCGTCAGGTGCCCAGGTCGGTTGGGGCGGTTGAGCATACCCCGCTGGAATAGCGGTCAGCGCCCTGATCCGCCAGTGCCTCACTTGTCGACTTTTGCTCATGTTTAGCAAAAGGAGTTGCCGGGCCCGTTCCGGAGGTCTATAACCCTCGAATAGTTTTGCTCTCATTGAGCATATAGACACTGAGACCCTGACTCAGGACAGACGGAACCGGCTTGCGTCCGGGAAATGCTCAACTGGAGCATAAGGAGACCGAAATGGCCGACGGCAACCGCTTCGCCTTCACCGCCGAGATCGAGGCCGAGACCCTTCCCATCTGGGACAAGGTCAAACGCCACATCACCCCCATGGAGTGGCAGGCCCACGCCCCGATGATTGCCGAGATCAACCGGCTCAAGCGGGCGAAGAATGCCGTGATCCTGGCCCACAACTACATGACGACGGACATCTTCCACGGGGTCGGCGACTTCGTTGGCGACAGTCTGGCCCTGGCTCGGGAAGCTGCCCGTTGCGACGCGAAGATCATCGTCCAGGCCGGGGTCCATTTCATGGCCGAGACCTCCAAGGTGCTTTGCCCCGAAAAGACGGTCCTGATCCCCGATCCCCTCGCTGGCTGCAGCCTGGCCTCGTCCATCACCGGGGCGGATGTGCGCCTGATCAAGCAGCGCTTCCCCGGCCTGCCCGTGGTCACCTATGTGAACACCACCGCAGATGTGAAGGCAGAGACCGACATCTGCTGCACCAGTGCCAATGCCGTCCAGGTGGTGGAAGAGATCGCCCGCCAGTGGGGCGTCAGCCGCGTCATCCTGATCCCCGACGAGTTCCTTGCCCGCAATGTGGCTCGTCAGACCTCCATCGGTATCATTGCCTGGCAGGGCCGCTGCGAGGTCCATGAACGCTTCACGGCGCAGGACATCCGCGACATCCGCGACGCCTATCCAGGTGCGGAGGTCCTGGCCCATCCGGAATGCCCCACCGAGGTTCTCGAGGCATCGGACTTTGCCGGCTCCACGGCGGCGATGAACGACTATGTCCTGACCCGGAAACCGAAACAGGTGGTCCTGATCACCGAATGCTCCATGGCCGACAATGTCGCCGCTGATGCCGTGGACACGGAGTTTGTGCGCCCCTGCAATCTCTGCCCGCACATGAAACGGATCAGTCTGGAAAACATCTATCAGGCCCTGGTCCACGACCAGTTCGAAGTCACCGTCGAGCCGGCAATCGCCGAACGGGCCCGCCTGGCCGTGCAGAGGATGATCGACCTGCCCCCACCCCTCGTCGCCGCCCGCTATGACCTGGTCCGGGCCCGCCACCATGTGGATGTGGAGCTGATCTGAATGGGCCTGCACCGCCAAACCTTTGACGGGCTGGTGGTCGTGGGGGCCGGACTGGCCGGACTGTCTGCAGCCCTGGCGGCAGCCCCGCGCCCCGTCCTGATCCTCACCGGCGCCGCGCTCGGGCAGGGCTGCTCCTCTGCCTGGGCCCAGGGCGGCATGGCCGCGGCCCTGTCCGCCGATGATACCCCGCGATACCATGCGGCCGACACCATTGCGGCGGGCGCGGGTCTGGTGGATCCGGCCATGGCCCAGCTCCTGGCTGCCGAAGGACCAGGGGCCGTCGAACGTCTGGCGGATTGGGGTGCCCCATTTGACCGCGATGCCCAGGGACGCTTCGATCTCAGTCTTGAAGCCGCCCACAGCCGTGCGCGGGTCGCCCGGGTCCAGGGCGACCAGGCCGGTCTAGCCATCATGCAGGCCGTGATCGGGCGGGTCCTGGCCAGCCCGCACATCCAGGTCCGCGAAGGCTGCAGTCTGCTGCGCCTTTCACGGGACGCGGGAGGACGGATCTGCGGGGTGGTGGTGGATACCGACCTGGGGCCGGTGGAAATCCTGTCTGGAACGGTCCTTCTGGCCACAGGCGGAATTGGTGGCCTCTATCGCGTCACGACGACCCCGGCTGCACTCAAGGGTGAGGGCCTTGCGGCCGCCGCCCTGGCTGGAGCCCTGATCGGCGACCCGGAATTCGTCCAGTTCCATCCGACCGCCATCGACATCGGACGCGACCCTGCGCCTCTGGCCACCGAGGCCCTGCGTGGCGAAGGCGCGGTCCTGGTGGATGCAGCGGGTCGTCGCATCATGGCCGATCACCATCCCCAGGGCGATCTTGCCCCCCGGGACATCGTCGCCCGGGCCATCCATGCCGAGACCCTGAAGGGGGTGCAGGTCTATCTCGAC
>CAIYZB010000326.1 GCA_903930545.1 uncultured Alphaproteobacteria bacterium | reverse complement strand
GCTGGGGGAGGTGGCACGCGTCAGCGTGACGGAGGGGGCTTACGCCTCAGAGATCGGCGTAGACGTGCGTCTCGCCGGCCATGCCGGGATGGGTCACCGCTCCCTTGTGGGCCGGTCCGACGATCTGGGCATATTTCCAAAGGGCACCGGAACCGTAATTGGTCACCCGGGGCTTCCAGTGGCGCTTGCGGTTTTCCAGCTCGATGGGATCGACCTCGAGATCCAGGATCCCCGCATCGGCATCGATATGGATGATGTCGCCGTCACGGATCAGGCCGATGGGGCCACCTTCCTGAGCTTCCGGACCCACATGGCCGACGCAGAGGCCGCGGGTGCCGCCGGAGAACCGGCCGTCAGTGACCAGGGCCACCTTGTCCCCACGCCCCTGGCCGGAAATGGCCGCGGTGGTGGAAAGCATTTCGCGCATGCCGGGACCGCCCTTGGCCCCTTCATAGCGGATGACCAGGACGTCGCCGTCCTTGTAGTCGCCGCGCTCAACGGCATCGAAGCAGTCCTGCTCGCCGTCAAACACCCGGGCCGGGCCCCGATGAGAACGGTGGCTGGTCATGCCGGCCACCTTGACGATAGCGCCATCGGGAGCCAGCGAGCCCCAGAGCCCGACCACACCGCCCGTGGGCGAGAGCGGGTTGGAGACCGGGCGGATGACTTCCTGATCGTCGCGCCAGACCACGTCCTTGACGTTCTCGGCAATGGTCTTGCCGGTCACGGTCATGCAGTCGCCGTGGATATAGCCCCCTTCCAGCAGGGTCTTGAGCAGCATGGGCATGCCGCCCGCCTCGCCCATGTCCTTTGCCACGAAACGGCCGCCCGGCTTCAGGTCGGCGATGTGGGGGGTGCGCTGGGCGATCTCGGCGAAATCGCGCAGGGTGAACTCGATCCCGCACTCATGGGCCATGGCCGGCAGGTGCAGACCGCCATTGGTGGAGCCGCCTGTGGCCGCAACCACGGCCGCCGCGTTCTCGAAGGACTTGCGTGTGATGATGTCGCGGGGACGCAGGTTCATCTCGATGAGACGGACGACTGCCTCGCCAGAGGCCACGGCATAGGCGTCCCGCGACAGATAGGGAGCCGGCAGGGAAGCCGAGAGCGGCAGGGCCAGACCCATGGCCTCGGAGACACAGGCCATGGTGTTGGCGGTGAACTGGCCACCACAGGCCCCGTCTGACGGACAGGCATGCTGTTCCAGGCTGCACAAGTCATCCAGGCTCATCTTGCCGGCCGAGTGCATGCCGACGCCTTCGAAGACGTCCACAACAGTGACGTCGCGACCCTGCCACGAGCCCGGCAGGATGGAACCGCCATAAAGGAAGACCGACGGCACGTTCAGGCGCAGCATGGCCATCATCATCCCCGGCAGGGACTTGTCGCAGCCGGCAATGCCCACCAGGGCGTCATAGCCGTGCCCACGCATGGTCAGCTCGACGGAGTCAGCGATGACGTCGCGGCTGACCAGGGAGGAACGCATGCCCTCATGGCCCATGGCGATGCCGTCGGTGACGGTGATGGTGCAGAACTCCCGCGGCGTGGCCCCGGCCTTCTTGACGCCTTCAGACACCGCATGGGCCTGACGCATCAGGGCCGTGTTGCAGGGGGCGGCCTCGTTCCAGCAGGAGGCTACGCCCACGAAGGGCTGGGCGATCTCGCGAGTGCCAAGACCCATGGCATAATAATAGGACCGGTGAGGGGCCCGGGCGGGGCCTTCGGTCACGTGCCGGCTGGGCAGCTTCGACTTATCCCAGCTTCCATCGGGCTTACGGGTCATGGTGACGCCTCCTTGCAAGAGGCGTCTTCCCTAGAACCTTTCGGGGACGGAGGGAATCATTCCGACCGCAAAAAGTGTCGCGGCCGGATCAGGCCTTCATGGCCGGCCAGTCGGGCATGGCAATCTTCACCGGCCGTCCTGCCTCCGTTGTCGCCAGATGCAGCAGGAAACTGGCGATGCCTGCAGCCCCCTGCATGTAGCCGGTCTGGGCCTGGAGGAAGTCCGGGCGATCGCGATGTTCGGCCTGGACCCAGCGGCGGCGCTCATCCTCCACCTCGGACTTTTCCAGAATGACCTCGGCACAGTCCCGGGCCAGATCCTCATAGGCGGCCTCCCCTGTGCGGGCCGCCATAAGCAGGGCAAACTCCCCCACCCCGGCATCGCCACAGCACTGGCCGAAATTGTTCCAGTAGCCCTTTGAGCGGGTGTGGGGTGCGCCCGTGGCCTTCAGTCCCTCCACCAGGGCCTTGGCCTCGTCCAGCCAGACCTGGTCACCGGTCAAGGCATGGAGTTCAAGCATAAGTCGCCCCGTCCCGGCCGGGCCATGGCAGGCCCCGAGATAGAAGAGCGGCGTGCGGGCTTCCTCGGTATGGGGCACCAGCTTGCCCTCCCCCACAGGCTTGGCCCGGCTGAGGGTGTAGCGGGCGGCCTCCCGGGCGGCGTCGAGGTAGCGTTGATCGCCAGTGGCCCGGAAAAGCTGGGCCATGAAATAGCCGACCCCGGCCCCGCCATGGGCAAAGTTGGGGGCGGTGAAGGCAAAGGGCATGTCTGACATCAGCTTCCAGCGCAGACCATCAGGGTCATGCTCGGCCACCTCAAGCAGGCGCTCGCCCACGGCGACCGACCATTCAAGCGCCTTTGGATGCAGGCCGCGACGATGGGCATGGAGCATCAGAAGGCCGGCCCCTGCGGCACCGACGGACTGGTCATAGATCTCCCGCTCGCCAGAAAAGCCGGTGATCTCGGCAAAGGGCGCGGTCTCGATCCAACCGATCCCGCCGCCCAGCTCGCTGGCCTGTTCCCTCAGCTTTTCGAGGCAACGCACGGCACCGGCACGGAAATCCTCCCGCCCGGTGACCTCTGCCAGTTCGCCGAGGGCAAAGGCATAGCCCGGCCAGCCGGAAGACATGCTCACCGACAGGCGTTCCTTGCGGGAGAGATAGTCCAGCACCTCCTCACCGGCGCTGCAGG
This sequence comes from uncultured Alphaproteobacteria bacterium, assembly GCA_903930545.1. Classification (GTDB taxonomy): domain Bacteria; phylum Pseudomonadota; class Alphaproteobacteria; order Caulobacterales; family Caulobacteraceae; genus Phenylobacterium. The sequence continues at coordinate 832 of CAIYZB010000326.1, read as the reverse complement.
CCTCGGCCAGGGCATCGGGGGCCTGACCGGCGGCATGGAGTTCCAGCAGCAGCAGGATGACGCCACAGGCCCCGTGATAGAGGCTGTAGTCTCCGCCGGCCTCCGCCTCATCGGTGCGCCGCCACTTGGCGCGACCGTCCATCTTCTGGGCCCGAACGAAGTTCACGGCTTCCAGGGCCGAGGTCATGTGGCGGTTCATCTGCGTCTCCCGGGGAGCCTCTGGGCGGGCTCCTTTGATGGGCAGCAGCAGGGTCCAGATCGTGGCGCGGGTCAAGCCTGCGCGGGCGATGGACTTGTCAGGCCTCTCAAATGCGGGTCCAAGTCTCCCCCGCCGGGAGGGGCACATGACTGACACTGTGGAGGACGAAACGGCCCCGAACCGCCTGAGGTCGATCCTGGCCGGATCGGCCGGCAATCTGGTCGAGAGCTTTGACTGGTTCGTCTATGCGGCCTTTGCCCTCTATTTCGCCAAGGTCTTCTTCCCGGAGGGTGACCCCACCGCCCAGCTTCTGAACACGGCGGCCGTCTTCGGGGTCGGCTTCCTGGCTCGTCCCATCGGAGCCTGGCTGATGGGGCTCTATGGCGACCGTATCGGGCGCAAGCAGGCCATGGTCGCCTCTGTCACCCTGATGTGCTTCGGCTCTCTCATGATCGCGGTCTGTCCCGGCTATGAGGCCATCGGGGTCTGGGCACCCGCCATCCTGGTCTTCGCCCGTATCCTGCAGGGCATCAGCATGGGTGGCGAATACGGGACCAGCGCCACCTATCTGGCAGAAATGGCCAGCCGGAAGCACCGCGGCTTCTGGTCCGGCATCTTTTATTCCACCCTGAT
>CAIYZB010000325.1 GCA_903930545.1 uncultured Alphaproteobacteria bacterium | reverse complement strand
TGGGGGAGCTGTCAGCGAAGGCTGACTGAGGGGGCTACTTTCCGAGGACCAGACGCGGATCGATGGGGCGCGCCCGATCGGCCGGGCTTGGGGCGAAGCGGACCTCGAAGTGCAGCTGGGGTTCCGATACACCACCCGAGGCACCGGCCTGGCCCAGTTGCTGACCCTGGGTGACCTTCTGCTGCATCTTCACATCCACCCGAGCCAGGTGCCCATAGGCCGTAACCCAGCCATCGGCGTGCTTGACGAGGACCAGATTGCCAAAACCGGGCACCTGATCACCGGCATAGACCACGTCACCGCTGGCGGCAGAGCGCACGGGCTCCCCGGCACGGGCGCGGATGTTCAGACCGTCATTGCGCTGGCCTGTGCCCTTGGGCCCGAAATCGGAAATGATGTCCCCGCGCAGGGGCCAGTTGAAGCGCCCACGGCCCAGGGCCGAAATCTGCTGTTCGCTGAGGGGGCCCGTGGTCGGAATGACCGGCACCGGGCTGGGCGACGGATTCATCGGCGGCCTGACCGGAGCCGGCTGAGGCTTTGGCGGCACAACCACGACCGGCTTCGGCGGAGTGGGTTGCGGCGTCACCGGTTGAGGCCGAGGCTGGACCGGCACTGTCACCGGAGGCACCACCACCGGGGGACGGACGACCGGAGGCGGGGTCACTACCGGAGGCGGGGTGACGATCGGCCGGGTCGAGGGCGGAGCCTCTACGGGGATCGTCACGGTCGACTTGTTCGGTCCCTTGTCCTTGAAACCTTCCGGCAGGACCAGCTTCTTGCCCGACTTCAGGGGCGCATTGAGTTCCATGTCATTGGCTTCAGCGATCTGGGTCGCAGTGACCGAGAAGCGACGCGCGATGCCATAGAGGGTGTCACCTGGGCCCACCACATAGGCCTTGGCCTTGGACTGGGGCCCCTTCAGTTCCTGACCCGGTTTGACCAGGAAAGGTTCCTTGAGCTTGTTGTCCTTGGCCAGCTGATCCGCCGTGGTTTCCAGCTTGCGGGCGATGGCCGAGAGGTTGTCGCCGCTCTTTACCGTATAGACCTTGGGCGGACCGTCGGCGTCCACAACCTTGCCCGTTATGGTGGTCCGGGTGATCGTCTGCATGACGATCCGCGGGGCTTCGGGCGGCGGCGGCGGTTCATAACGGGGCGGCGGCGGCGCTGCTGTCTCGGCCGAGGACGGGGTTGGTCCCGGATAGGGCGGGGTCGAGGGCGTCACAATGAGGGGACGCGCGCCCGGAGGCGGCAGGACCTGGGACTCTACCGTCGCGCTGGCCTGAGGAACTGCCACAGGGCTATCGGCGCGAGGTGCAGCCGGTGGCACGGCGGCGGGGGTCTGGGGCATGCGGGTGGCATAGACCGGACGGGTCGCCTCAGGGGTGGTTTCCCCAAAGGGCTCATAGGTCGCGCAGGCCGCAAGACTTGCGGAGGCCAGCAGGATCAGGGTCGATCGGGTCAGGTAAAGCGTCATCGCCGCTCCGGGGAGGATTCAACGGAATCAGTCGAGGCGTCAGACTTAATGATGGGTTAATTCCAACGCTACGGCCAACCTACAAACGTGCTTGGTTCACAGTTCTTTGGCCACACCATCCAGAAGTGGCACGAAACGCACTTCCGTCAGGGTCTCGACCTCGAACCCGCCCCTGCCATCGCCGATATAGCGATTGAGGTTCTGAACCGGACCCTTGCCCACAGGTGCCACAAGGATTCCTCCCGGTTTCAGCTGGGTGAGCAGGGCCCGGGGCTCATCAGAAGCCGCAGCTGTGACCAGAATGCGGTCAAAGGGAGCCTGTTCGGGCCAGCCCAGACCACCATCACCGAACCGGGTGATCACGTTTGTGAGACCGAGCTGCCGAAAGCGGCCTTCGGCCTCCCCCATGAGGGTCCTGTAGCGCTCCACCGTATAGACCAGCCTGGCCAGTTTGGAGAGGACCGTGGTCTGGTAGCCAGACCCGGTGCCGATCTCCAGCACCCGGGCGCGGGGTTCCAGCCTCAGGGCCTGGGTCATCAGCCCGACGATATAGGGCTGACTGATGGTCTGACCGCAGGCGATCGGGAGGGCAGAGTCCTCCCAGGCCCGGTCACGGAAGAGGTCCGGGGTGAAGATCTCGCGGGGGGTGGATTCCAGGGCTCCGAGGACACCAGGGTCAGTGACCCCCTGCCCCCTCAGGGCGAGGATGAGCTTGGCAAGATGGGCGTCGGGATTGGGCACTTCGGTCATGTCAGGCGCGAGGCGGCACGCCACCCAGCACGCCCTTGAGCCGATGGACGGTCTCATGATGTGTCAGGTCGATATGCAATGGGGTGACCGAGATGCGGCCTTCGTAGATGGCCAGGAGGTCAGTGCCGGGGGCAGGCTTCGAGGGTTCACCCTTGAAACCCATCCAGTAATAGTCGCGCTCCCGCAGATCGGTGCGCTTTTCGGCATGTCGGACATGGGCGTCGCGGAAGGTCTGACGCGTCACCTCGACCTCGGTGATCACGTCCACCGGGCTGCTGGGGAAGTTGATATTCATGACGACATCGGCGGGCCAGCCCAGCTCCACCAGGCGCTTGATGATGCCGGGGCCGAACTCTTCGGCGGGCTCATAGCCCTTGCCGCCACGATCCGGCCAGAAGGCCTGGGACAGGGCGATGCCGGGAATACCCAGGGCCATGGCTTCGAGCGCACCGGCGACCGTGCCGGACATGGTGACATCCTCGGCCAGATTGGCTCCGCGATTGACCCCGGACAGGACCAGATCCGGCTTCGACCCGGGAATGAGTTCGCGCACAGCCAGCATGACGCAGTCGGTGGGCGTGCCGGTCACGGCAAACCGGCGGGGATCGAGCTCGCGCACCCGGACCGGGTCCGACAGGGTCAGGGCGCGGCCAGCGCCGGACTGTTCGTATTCCGGGGCACTGATCCAGACATCATCGCTGAGGGCCCGGGCAATGGTTTCCAGGGCCACAAGGCCCTCGGCATGAATGCCGTCATCATTGGTCAGAAGGATCCTCACCCTTCACCGCCGATATGGGTCAGGCCCGGCAGATAGGGGTGGAGGGCCTGGGGAATGGCGATACGGCCCTGCTCGTCCTGATAGTTCTCCATGATGGCCACCAGGGTGCGGCCCACGGCCAGACCCGAGCCATTGAGGGAATGGACAAAACGGGTGCCCTTTTCCCCCGCCTTCTTGGTGCGGGCGTCCATGCGCCGCGCCTGGAAGTCCCCGCAATTGGAACAGGAGCTGATCTCGCGATAGCGGCCTTCCGAGGGGATCCAGACCTCCAGATCATAGGTCCGACGCGCGCCAAAACCCATATCGCCCGTGCAGAGCAGCATGGTGCGGAAGGGCAGTTCCAGGGCCTTCAGCACGGACTCGGCACAGCCGACCATGCGCTCATGTTCGGCATCGCTCTGGTCGGGAGCTGTGATGGAGACCAGCTCGACCTTGTAGAACTGGTGCTGGCGGATCATGCCTCGGGTGTCCCGCCCGGATGCCCCGGCCTCGGACCGGAAACAGGGGGTCAAGGCCGTCATCCGCAGGGGCAGTTCTTCCTCTGCCACGATCTGGCCCATGACCAGACTGGTAAGGGGCACCTCGGCGGTGGGGATCAGCCAGCGGCCGTCCGTGGTCTGGAACAGGTCGTCGGCGAACTTGGGCAGCTTGTCGGTGCCATAGGCGGCCGCATCATTGACCAGCAGGGGCGGCGAGACCTCGAGATAGCCGTTCTGCTGGGTCTGGAGATCCAGCATGAACTGGCCAAGGGCCCGTTCCAGCCGGGCCAACTGGCCCTTGATCACGGTAAAGCGCGCGCCGCTCATCCGGGCGGCAGCCTCGAAGTCCAGCATGCCAAGGCTCTCGCCCAGGTCCACATGGTCCCGCGGTGCGCTCACATGATTGGGTTCGCCCCAGCGGCGGACCTCGACATTGTCATGCTCGTCCTTGCCCTCGGGCACATCCGGGGCCGGGATGTTGGGCAGGGCGGCCAGAAGGTCCTGGAGAGCGGCAGACGCCACCCGTTCGGCCTCGGTCTGTTCGGCCAGGGTCGACTTCAGGGTCTCGACCTCGGCCATGAGGCGCTGGGCCTCGGCCTCGTCCTTGCGGGCCTTGGCCTGGCCGATCAGCTTGGAGGCTTCATTGCGTTGGCTCTGGGCGGTTTCCAGGACGGTCTTGGCGGCACGCAGGGCCGTATCCACCGACAGGATCTCCGCCACGACACCGGAACGGCCCTTGGCAGACCAGGCTGCGTCGTAGAGCTCGGGATTGTCTCTGATGGCTCGGATGTCGTGCATGGTGGCCGCCGTTGGAAAGTGCGGCTTTCTGTAGAGCGCGTCGGGGACCGGGCCAAGCCCCGGATCAGACCGGAACGATGTCGCGGCCTTCATCCTCGCGGTGGCGTGCTCTTTCGATCAGCCTGACGCACCAGATGGAGATCTCGTAGAGCAGGATGATGGGGATCGCCAACATGGTCTGGCTGATGGGATCCGGAGGGGTCACCACGGCCGCGACCACAAAGACTGCTACGATGGCATAGCGCCGCCCCTCGGCCAGCATCTTGGACGAGACCATACCCGCCATGCCCAGCAGGGTCAGGACCACGGGCAGCTGGAAGCAGAGACCAAAGGCCATGAGCAGGGTCGTGACCAGGGTCAAATAGTCCGAAACCTTGGGCAGGAGTTCCACAGAGACCCCGGTGCCCACGATCTGCTGGGACAGGGAGAACCAGAGAACGAAGGGCAGGATCATGTAATAGACTAGGGCAGCGCCCAGGATGAACAGGGCCGGTGAGGCCAGCAGAAAGGGCAGGAAGGCGTGACGCTCACGCTTGTAGAGCCCGGGGGCCACAAAGCCGTAGATCTGACTGGCCAGGACCGGGAAGGTCAGGACCACCGCCCCGAAGCCCGCCAGCTTCAGCTTGGTGAAGAAGAATTCCAGAGGTGCCGTGAAGATCAGCTTCAGGTCCTGGGTCGCCGGCGGAACCTCTTTCAGGCCGATCAGGGCAAAGAGCAGGTCAAAGGGATTGCCGTGACCCCCGCTGATCTTCTGAGCCGCCATGATCTCGGCGGCGACCTTGAAGGGGTGCAGCAGGATCTCATAGATCTGGGTGG
>CAIYZB010000324.1 GCA_903930545.1 uncultured Alphaproteobacteria bacterium | reverse complement strand
GCGTGACGGAGGGGGCCTAAGCCTCCGCGAACAAAGCCTTTTTCGGCCCCATGAAGCCGAACAGGAAGGCTGCCACCTTGCGGATCTGGATCTCTTCCGAGCCCTCGGTGATCCGGTAGCGGCGGTGGTGGCGGTAGATGTGCTCAAAGGGCTTGTGGCGGGAATAGCCGATGCCGCCATGGACCTGCATGGCCCGGTCGGCGGCCTCGCAGACCAGACGATTGGCCCAGTAGTTACACATGGACACCTTGTCGGAGATGGTGCGCTCGATCTCCTTGTGCTCCATCCGGTCCATTTCCCAGGCGGTCTTGCGGATCAGCAGGCGCAGCATCTCGATCTGGGTGGAGAGTTCCACCAGAGGCCACTGGATGGCCTGGTTCTCGGCCAGGGGCTTGCCGAAGGGCTTGCGATGGCGGGCATATTTCACGCTTTCCTCGACGCAATAGGCCGCTGCCCCGAGGGATGAGGCGGCCTGACGGATGCGGTTCTGGTGGACAAAGCTCTGGCCCAGGCCGAGGCCCCGATCCACCTCGCCCCAATAGCTGTCCTCCGGCACCCAGACATTGGTCAGGCTGACCCGCGGGTGGTCCGTGGGCATGTTGAAGGTCCACAGATATTCCTCGACCTTCACCCCGGGGGTATCGGCTGGAACGATGAAACAGGTGATGCCCCGCGCGTCGCCGTCCTTCCCGCTGGTGCGGGCAAAGGTCATGATGTGGGTCGCCACATGCATGCCGGTGGTCCACATCTTCTCGCCATTGATCAGCCAGCCGGGCTGGCCATCACGGTCCTGACGGACGGCGGTCGTCTCCATGAAGGTGGCGTCGGATCCGTGATCCGGTTCGGTCAGGCCAAAGCCTGTGCGCATCTGGCCGGCCAGCAGCTTGTCGGCATCGCGCTCATACTGGGCGTTGGTGGCGAACTCCTTGAACATCAGGATGAAGGGGTTGTTGCCGACGATGGAATGCTCGTTCTGCAGGTCGTTGTGCAGGCCCAGCCCCTTGGCGGCGAGATGCTCGCGGATCACCGCCATGGCCAGGTTCGACCCGCCCTTGCCGCCAAGCTCCACCGGCCAGGCAAAACGCAGGTGACCGGCCTCGTCGGCCTTGCGACGGGCCTGGGCCAGCAGGTCCTCCCACTCCTTTTTCGGCAGGCCCCCGGCATCCCAGTCCGTCCGCTCATATTCCCGCCGGTGGTCGAAGAAGCGGATATTGTCGTCCTTGAGTTCCAGCGGCTTGATCTCGCGCTCAATGAAGGCGTCGAGCTCGGCCAGATAGTCCACAAGGTCCTGGGGCAGGTCGAAATTCATCTGGGGTCCTCCGGGCTTGTCTGGGGCTGCGGGAAATCGCCGGTTTACAAGGCCCCCGTCGCACCGCCAGATCATTGGACGGGAGTCAGTCCGAGGTGCCGTAACGTCATGGAAGAGCCAATCTTGTCGGCCCTGCAGGACCTGGCCACCGAGCTGGGCGTGGCAGGGCAGCCCATCGAGGGACTGGAACGCCTGTCAGGCGGGGCCAGTCTCCAGACCTGGGCCTTCCGCCTGGGGGACCGGCCCATGATCCTGCGTCGTCGCCCCATTCCCCTGGCCGAGGGCGATGCCCGCTCGGTCACCCTGGCCATCGAGGCAGAACTGATCCGCGCGGCGGCCGATGCCGGTGCGCCCGTCGCCCCCCTGATCCATGTCTCGGACCCCTCCGGCCCCCTGGGGGAGGCCCATATCACCGCCCGGATCGAGGGCGAGACCCTGGGGCGCAGGATCGTTACCGATCCCAGGTTCGATGCCGTCCGTCCTGGTCTGGCCCGTCAGTGCGGCGAGGTCCTGGCCCGCATCCACTCCGCCCGTTCACCGCAGGGGCTGTCCGAGGTAGATGCCCTGGGCGAACTGGCCCGGTATGAGGCCGTCTATCGCCAATCTGGAGCCCGGCGTCCCGTCCTGGAACTGGCCTTTCGCCACCTGACAAGGCATGCGCCGGCCCCGGTCCCTGCGGTTCTGCTGCATGGCGATTTCCGCAATGGCAATCTGATGATCAGTCCTGAGGACGGACTGGTCGCGGTGCTGGACTGGGAACTTTCCCACAGGGGCGATCCGGCCGAAGACCTGGGCTGGATCTGTGTCAATTCCTGGCGCTTTGGCCGACCTGACCGGCCGGTGGGCGGGTTCGGGGCCTATGAGGAACTCCTGGCCGGCTATGAGGCAGTAAGTGGCCGCAGCATCAGCGTGGAGCGCCTGCTCTACTGGCAGGCCCTGGGCTCGCTGAAGTGGGGGATCATGTGTCTGATGATGTATGGCAGCTATGCCTCGGGCAGCGAGGCCTCGGTGGAGCGGCCCATGATCGGGCGGCGCGTGTCTGAAACCGAGATCGATCTGGTCCATATCCTGGAGACCCTGGCGTGATCACCCATCCCAGAACCGAGGAACTGGCCCAGGCCGTGGCGGGCTGGATCGACCAGATCCGGCCGCAGCTGGACCCGCGCAATGCCTTCCTGGCCAGGGTGGCGGTCAATGTCCTGGGGGTCATAGGACGGGAACTGACCGAGGGCCCCGCCGTCGAGCGCCAGGCCATTGCCGAAATGTCGGCCCTGCTGGGGCATGAGGGAGACTTCGACACCCTCAACGAGGCGCTCTGCCAGGCTCTGGAGAGGGGCGAGATGGACTGCGACACCCCAGGGCTCCTGGCGGCGCTGCGGCGCATGACCGAGGCCCGCATTGCCATAGACCAGCCAGCCTATCGGGCCGAGGGCTCATGATCCCCACCCGCGAGGCCTGCGAGGCCATGGACCGAAGCGATCCCCTGGCCCATTGCCGGGAGCGGTTCGACCTGCCTGAGGGGCTGATCTATCTGGACGGCAACTCCCTCGGGGCCCTGCCTCGAGCAGTAAAGGCCAGGATTGACACGACCCTCACCCGGGAGTGGGGCCGGGACCTGATCACCAGCTGGAACAAGGCCGACTGGATCGGCCTGCCGGCGCGGGTGGCGGGCAAGATTGCACCCCTGATCGGGGCGGGGGCCCATGAGGTCATGGCGGCGGACTCGACCTCGGTGAATATCTTCAAGCTGGCGGCCGGTGCCCTGGGTCTGCGCCCGGATCGACGGGTGATCCTGACCGAGCCGGGCAATTTTCCTACCGACCTCTATGTGCTGGAGGGCCTGAGGTCCCTGTGTCCGGATGTCGAGATCCGCACAGTGGCCACGGACGACCTGATCCCGGCCCTTGGACCCGATGTGGCCCTGCTGCTTCTGACCCACGCCCACTACAAGACCGGACGTCTGCATGACATGGCGGCCCTGTCCGAGGCGGCGCGAAGGGCAGGGGCCCTCAGCCTCTGGGATCTCAGCCACAGTGCCGGGGCCCTCGATATCGACCTCAATCGCGATGGGGCCGATCTGGCCGTGGGCTGTGGCTACAAGTTCCTCAATGGCGGTCCAGGTGCACCGGCCTTTCTCTATGTGGCCGAGCGCCATCAGTCTGGCTTCCGCTCTCCGCTTACCGGCTGGATGGGTCATGCCCGGCCCTTTGATTTTATCGATGCCTATGAACCGGCTCCTGGCATGGCCCAGACCCTGAGCGGCACGCCCCAGATCCTGGGTCTCAGCGCCCTGGATGCGGCCTTAGACGCCTTTGAAGGCGTGACCATGGCCCAGCTCAGGGCAAAGTCCCTGGCCCTCGGCGATCTCTTCCTGGATCTCGTGGAGGCCCGCTGCCCTCAGCTCGAGCTTGCCTGTCCGAGAGCCTCGCACCTGAGAGGAAGCCAGGCCTCTCTGCGACATCCGGAAGGCTATGCCATCGTCCAGGCCCTGATCGCTCGCGGTGTGATCGGCGATTTCCGCGCCCCCGACGTGCTGAGGTTCGGTTTCACGCCCCTCTATCAGCGCCATGTCGACAT
>CAIYZB010000323.1 GCA_903930545.1 uncultured Alphaproteobacteria bacterium | reverse complement strand
GCGCCTGGGCTTTGACCCCGCCCAGCTCGACTACAGCTACCAGGTCATGACCGCCTCCGGTCAGGCCCGCGCCGCCGCCGTCAAGCTGGCCTCCGTCTCGGTCTCCGGTGCCCGGGTCGCCAATGTCGATGCCCTGGTCATCGAAAAGGGCCTGGATACCTCCTTGTTGGGCATGACCTATCTGGGCCGCCTGTCGCGCTGGGAAGCCACCAAGACCTCCCTGATCCTGCGTCCATGATCATCAGGCCCATGGGCCCCGGCGACCTGGTCGCCGTCTATGCCCTGCAGGACCTGACCTATCCCCCCGCCCTGCGCGATGGCCCCGCGGCCTTTGAAAGCCGCCTTGCCCTTTCCGCTGACTTCAATCTGGTGGCCGAGCTTGACGGCACCCTGGCTGGCTATCTCGTGTCCCACCCCTGGCTGAGCGCGGCCCCCGCCGCCTCCGATGTGGTTGTCCTGCCCACCGCAGCTGAGTGCTGGTTCATCCATGACCTTTCCGTCGCCCCCCACGCCCGCAGGGCTGGCACCGGCCGCCGGCTCGTCGAGGCTGGCCTCGCCCTGGCCCGGCAGCAGGCCTTCACCACTTCGGAACTGATCGCGGTAGAGGGTGCACACACCTATTGGGCTGCCCTGGGTTGGCAGGTCTGGCCCGACCCTGGCCCGTTCCTCGCGGCCAAGGTCGCTGGCTATGGCGAGGCGGCGGTCTATATGAGCCGGCCAATGAAGGGCTGAGCCCGACAGGTTTCATTTCGACCTGATCCTGGCGCATGATGAGGGACTTGAGGGAGACCTTCCATGACCACCCTGCCCCATCGCCCCAATGCCGCCCTCCTGGTGATCGACATGCAGGTCGCGGTCGTCGCCGCGGCCCATGATCGGGCCGGCGTCATCGCCAATATCCAGAACGTCATCGCCAAGGCCAGGGCCGCCAAGGTGCCCGTGATCTGGGTGCGCCATGCGGACGAAGGTCTGGTGAAGGACAGCCCCGGCTGGGCCATTGTCGAAGAGCTGGTGCCGCTCGAAGGCGAGATCATCGTCGACAAGGGCTACCGTGACGCCTTCGAGGCCACTGACCTTGAGGACCGCCTGGCAGCTGGAGGGATTGGACGGCTCTATATCACAGGAGCCCAGACCGATTTCTGCATACGCTCGACCCTGAATGGGGCCTTGGTGCGGGGCTATGACGCCATCCTGATCAGTGATGCCCACACCACAGAAGATCTCGGAACCTGGGGTGCACCACCCCCGGACCAGGTGATCGCCCACACCAACCTTTATTGGCGCGGCCAGACCGCCCCCGGCCGTGAGGCCGGTGTGGTCAGTTCGGACAAACTGGTCCTGGGTTAGGCAGCCCGGGCCCGGATCGCCTCGCTGACAGCGGCCAGGGCGGCATCCACCACCTCCAGACCTGCCCCGGCCTTGACGCCCTCGACGGTCAGGATCCGCCGCCAGGACCGGGCACCCGGCAGGCCATGGAACAGGCCCAGCATGTGGCGGCTCATGGCGGCCAGATGGACCCCCGCCTCAAGCTGGCGTGCCATATAGGGGCGATAGCGGGCCACCGCCTCGAAGGCGTCCAGGTCCTCACCCTCGCCGAAGATCAGCCGGTCCACCTGACCCAGCAGGCCGGGGGTGTGATAGGCCGCACGGCCCAGCATGACCCCGTCCACATGGTCAAGTTGCGGCAAGGCCGCGTCCAGATCGGCCAGACCGCCATTGATGACGATGGTCAGGTTCGGGCGCTCACGCTTCAACCGATGGACCAGCTCATAGTCCAGGGGCGGGATGTCGCGGTTTTCCTTGGGCGACAGACCCTTCAGCCAGGCCTTGCGGGCATGGACCACAAAGGTCGTCACCCCGGCCTTGGCACAGAGATCCACCAGACCGAAAAGGCTCTCCTCCGGCTCCTGGTCATCCACCCCGATCCGGCACTTCACCGTGGCGGGGACCGAAACCGCCGCCCCGATGGCAGCCATGCACTCGGCCACCAGCTCCGGCTCGCGCATCAGACAGGCCCCGAACCGGCCGGACTGCACCCGGTCAGAGGGACAGCCAACGTTCAGATTGATCTCGTCATAGCCCAGATCCGCGCCGATCCGTGCGGCAGCCGCCAGATCCTTCGGATCCGACCCGCCCAGCTGCAGGGCCACGGGATGTTCCGCTGGATCATAGCCCAGCAACCAATCCCGATCCCCGTGCAGTACGGCCCCGGAGGTGAGCATCTCCGTATAGAGCAGGGCCCGGGACGACAGGGTCCGGTGCAGGACCCGACAATGCCGGTCCGTCCAGTCCATCATCGGGGCGACGGAGAAGCGGGGGTCTGGCTGGGTCATGTTCCGTGCTGGCTGGATGTCCCGATCCGGACGACCCTCAGTTAGATCAATCCCAAGGGCCGCGCAAACCTCGCCGCTCAGGGCGGCTCGCCAGTCTCCTGGTGATCCAGCCCGCAGCAGGACGACATGTACATAATTTTTGACATGTAAAAAATTTTCGACCACAACTCCTGCAAGTGAGGGAGGCCCCGATGTCCGTGCGTGAAATTGTAGCCTGGGTGATGGTCGCCGTGTTTGGTGCGGTCGGGGCGATCTGCCTGACCTCGATCCTGCGGGCCGGATTTGCGGCACCCCCGCAGCAATCGGTGATCGAAGCGGCCGGCTTCACCGTGATTGCAGTGGTGGTTCTGGAAATCGCCCTCTCAGTCTTCTTTCCGAAGCAGTCAGGCGCACCGCCCGATGAGCGCGAAAGGCTGATTGTTGCCCGCGCTGGCCATTGGTCCGGCCTGGTCTTCCTGTTTGGCGTCCTGCCAGCCCTTGGGCATTATGCGAGCCATGGCGATGGCAACACCATGTTCCATGTCATCGTGCTCTCCCTGTTCGTGTCCGGCGTGGCCGAATATGGCTCCCAGATCATTCTCTTTCGGCGATAGGGCCGCCCTGATTGGCAAAGCCGCCCCCCATCACGAACCGGGTCCGGGACCTTCGGGAACAGGCTGGCGGCATGAGCCAGGCTGCCTTGGCAGACGCCATAGGTGTGACCCGGCAAACCGTCATTGCGATCGAACAGGGGCGCTACTCGCCCTCGCTGGAAAGCGCGTTCCGGATCTCCCGTGTGTTTGGCGTCGGCATCGAAGAGGTGTTTGGCTGGCAGGACGGTGTTCGGCGAGCCCCTCCGGATTGATCCTGAGGCCCTCGAGGCCCGCGCGATCCCCCTTTGATCCGTTTGGAAAAGGAAGTCGGAATGAGCAGCGAGAGGTTTGAGGCCAAGCCCTTGAAGCGGCCCCGCCGGACACTGGTCTGGATCAACCTGGCCGCGGTATTGCTCCTGTCAGGCTGGACGGCCCTGATCGGGGCCGGTGTGCTGCTGGGATGGTCCCGCCAGCCCTTGGCCCGCACGGCGACACCCCTGCCTTTGTGAGGGCCGCAGAGGCACAGATCGGGAAAGCGCAGCCCGGCAACCACGCCTTCGTCCTGCTCGAGCATGGGCAGGTCGTCGCCGAGCACTATCAGTCAAAAGGCACGGCGGTTGATCGCGACACCCTGTTTCAGGTGGCCTCCCTCAGCAAATGGGTGACGGCCTGGGGAGTCATGAGGCTGGCGCGGGAGGGACGCCTCGACCTCGACGCGCCGATCTCCACCTACCTCACCCGCTGGCACCTGCCAGACGGTGAGTTCAATGAAGACGAGGTCACGGCAAGACGGCTGCTCAGCCACACAGCTGGCCTGACCGACGGTCTGGGCTATGGCGGTTTTGGTCCCGGTCAGACCGTCCAGCGGCTCGAAGACTCACTGACCCATGCAAGCGATGCGTCACCTGGCAAGGATGGTCGTGTCCGGGTGGGGACGACGCCTGGCGAGCGTTTCCAGTATTCCGGCGGCGGCTATGCGCTGCTGCAACTGGTCATCGAGGAGGTCTCGGGCGAGCCCTTCAACGACTATATGCGCCGCGAAGTCCTCGTCCCCCTCGGCATGACCCGCTCGACCTTTGTCCTGCCCCCGGGCGAGACCAACTTCGCCCAGTCCTTTGACCAGGATGGCAAGGAGGCGATCCTCTATAACTTTTCCGCGCCTTCAGCGGCCTCGCTCTACACCTCTGCAGCCGATCTCACCCGCTTCCTTCAGGCCAACGTCGCCGGCCCAGATGGTGCCAGTCCCGGCCGAGGCGTTCTGACACCGAAGGAGCTGGCCGAGATGCGCAGGCCCCATGCCTACCAGTATGGCACCGAAGTCTGGGGCCTTGGGACCATCCTGTTTGCCCCCAACAAGGCTGGCGGCTTTGTGGTCGGGCACGACGGCAACAACACGCCGGCCATCAATACCAGCGCACGGGTGGACCCCGCGACAGGTGACGGCATCGTGGTACTGGAAACAGGCGATCCCCGGCTGGCCAGCGATATCGCAGGTGACTGGGTGTTCTGGAACACGGGAAACCCTGACCTTTTCATGGTCCTGGCCGATGGGCAGCGTGCCCTTCCGCTTCTTCTGGGTGGCTGGATCGCCATCCTCGGCAGCGCGATTGTGATCAGCGGTCTTGTCGTTGTGCGGCGCAGGGGGCGAGGCTCAGCCTGAACGGCCGTCCTGGGCCAGACTCTGCCGGCTGGCCCAGGGGTGCCCCATCAACCAGGGTGTCAGCCCAGGGTCGCAAGAAGCCTGGCCAGTTCCTCGAACTGCTCGACCGCCCCGCCCGTGCTGCCATCGCCGATCGCCTCGTCGAGGGCTTCCCTGGACGGATAGAGGTCCCGCAGGACAACGCGGGTTCCGCCGTCCACGGCCTCGAAGGTCACGGTTGAGACGGCCCCATCCTCCCCGCCTTCCTCATTGGTCCAGACCATCCGGGTGTCCAGCACCACCTCGATATAGCGACCGTGGAAGGCCATGGGCTGGTCGAGGTCCGGATGGCTGAAGACGAGACGGTAGGTGCCGCCCGTGCGCGCATCGATCTCGCAGGACAGCAGGGTCATGCCGAAGGAGGCCGGCACCCACCATTGCCGGAAAAGGTCCGCCTGGCTCCAGGCCTCGAAGACCGCCGGCACGGGGGCATCGAAACGCCGGGTGACCACCCATTCCCGCGCCGATTTCCGTTCGGCTGTCGCCCGGTCCTGTCCTGCCGCCATAGCCCTCTCCTGCCGCTTCACATCACCTGGCATTCATCGTTGCATAGTGGGATGGCGTGACGCCAATCCTGCGGGTGAAAAAGGTGCGAAAGGCCGCTTCGGACCGGAAGCCGACCTGCCCTGCCACAACCTTCACTGGTTCCCCCGCCTCCAGAGCGAGGCGGGCCCGGTCCAGACGCATGTCCTCAAGACACTGGGCCGGGGTCTTGCCCGTTGCGGCGGTGAACCGCCGCCAGAGGGTTCGCTCGCTGAAGCCCGCCTGGGTCGCCATCTCGGCCATGGTCACGGCCTGGTCCAGGCGCTCGCCCAGCCAGGAGATCAGTTCGGCAAAAGCCCCCTCTTGGCCGGTCTGGACGTCGATCACACCGCTGAACTGGGACTGGTGCCCCGGCCTGTGGGCATAGACCACCAGATATTTGGCCACCTGACCCATCAGGGCGGACCCATGATCCAGGGCCAGGAGGGCCAGGGCCATGTCGATCCCGGTTGTCACCCCCGCCGAGGTCCAGAGGCGGCCATCATTCACATAGAGGGCATCTGCCTCGAGGGTGACCTCGGCAAAGAGCGAGCGGAATGCTTCGCAGCCTGCCCAATGGGTCGTCGCCCGCCGTCCCTTGAGGAGCCCGGCCGCGGCCAGGATGAAGGCCCCCGAACAGACCGAGCCATAGCGCTCGGAACGATTGGCGGCACTTTGCAGAAAGCGGTGGAAGGCCCGGTCATCCGCGGCCCTCAGCAGGGGCTCCTCCCCTGCCCCGGCCACCAGGACCGTGTCGCGATCGGAGAGATCGATCTGGCTGAGGGGGGTCGTGGCGATCTCCAGGCCCCCGAGGGCCCGGACCGACTCCGCCTTAGACACCGCTTCCACCTCGTAGAGCGCTCGACCCGACAGGGTATTGGCAGCGGTGAAGACAGAGACTGGCCCGGCCATGTCCAGCAGCTCAAAGCCCTCATAGATCAGGAACAGGATGCGTCGGCAGGTCATTGGCTTGATTTAGTCGTTTGTTGTCATTTCCGCCAGTCCAGAATTCCCTTAGGACCGGAACAGAGGAGACCTTCATGTCTGACACCCTGCATATCGGCTTTTTCATCTATCCCGGCGTGACCCAGCTCGACGCCACTGGCCCGGCCCAGGTCCTGTCTCTGGTGCCCGGGGCCCAGATCCACATGATCGCCAAGACCCTGGATCCCGTGCCCACCGATGCGGGCTTTTCCATCCTGCCCACCGACGACATCCACACCTGCCCTCAGCTGGACGTCCTGTGCCTCCCCGGCGGGACGGGTCAGGTGCCGGTCATGGGAGATGGCGAAGTCCTGGCCTTCCTGAAGCGTCAGGGGGATGGCGCGCGCTATGTCACCTCGGTCTGCAGCGGATCCCTGATCCTTGGGGCGGCCGGCCTGCTCCAGGGTTATCGCTCGGCCTGTCACTGGGCGTTTCGCGACATGCTGCCCATGTTCGGTGCCACCCCGGTTGCGGATCGGGTGGTGCAGGATCGCAACCGGATCAGCGGTGGCGGGGTCACCGCCGGGATCGATTTCGGCCTGACCCTGGCTGCCGAACTGGCTGGCGAGGACAAGGCCCGGGAAATCCAGCTCCTGATCGAATACGCCCCGGCCCCGCCCTTCGACGCCGGTCGCCCGGAAACCGCCGGCCCTGAGCTCGAGGCCCGGGTCCGGGATCACTTCGCCGCGGCGATCTGATCAGGGACGCCGGACCTGACAGGTCATAACCACTCTCACATCGTCTCCCGCACCGCAGGAGAATAGAGGTCCGGCATGACCAGCAGGTTCAGGGCCATGAAGATCACCGCCTCCCGGCCGTCTGTCGCCGAGACCGGAAGGGTCAGGCTGCCCTTCGTGGTCGAAGCCCCCTGGAAGACGATCCTGCCCACCGCCGTGCCATTGCGAATGATGACATAGCCCTGGACCACGCGGCGGCCGCTGATCGGGGTGATCTGGTCAAATCCCGTCGGGACGGCCTCATACTTGGCCCCGCCATAGGTCATCCGCCCACGCAGGATGGCCTGGATGGCGGGATCATTACTGTCGCCGCTGGTCGAGATCGACATGCCACCAAGGCTGAGACCCGTCTGCTTGAAGGCCGGGAGGGCGACTTCCATGGCGTAGGTGTCGGCAGGCCGATCCTTGATCTCGCAGGCATAGAGCTGGGTGGTGAGCTGGTTCCACTCGACCCCGAACATGGAGCGACCATCCGTCTTGATGGTGCATTTTCCCGCCTGGAGAGGGGCCTCACCTGCGCCAAGGAAACGGAAGCTGTTGGTGAGCTTGGAGCGGGTCTTGGTCAGCACGCTCGAGCTGGAAATCGTGGTCCTGTAGAGGAGCGAAGTGCCCCCTGCGGCAGCCCCCATCTCCATGAAACCCGCCTTGGCACCTGTGATCTCCAGGGTCTCCACGGCCACGCCATAGACGGGGACCGGAGGTGGCGGCGCGGCGGCCTTGCGACCAGCGGCCTGGGCAAGGCCCGGTGCCTGAAGCAGGACAAGGGCGAGGATCAGGGGGAGTTTTTTCAGCATGTCAGGGCCAAGACTGCCCCAGGTCCGGTCGCGGCGATAAGCATTCGCTTCACTCCTCTGCATGGTCAAACGCCGAGTATCACAGTCCAATACTCAACGGGTTCATCAAAATCAGACTGCCCCTGACGTCCGGCGGCGACGAATGCGGCTGAGGGCCTCGGGCGTAATGCCCAGATAGGAGGCCACTACATATTGCGGCACCCGGCGGGCGACCTCCGGGCGCATGGCGACGAAGCGGGAATAGCGCTCCTCAGGGGAGAGCTTCAGCAGGGAGGCCGTACGGGCCTGACTTCCGGCCATGGCCTCTTCCATGACCCGGCGGCCGAAGCGCTCAAAGGCGTGGTCGGCCTCGTAACTGGTCATCAGGGTCGAGGTCGGGATGACCAGGACCTCGCTGGGCTCCAGGGCGTCGATGTTCTGCAGGCCCGGAGCCCCGGTGGTCAGGGCAAAGACATCGCCGACGAACTTGCCCTCATCGAAGAACTGTCCGGTGTGTTCCACCCCGTCCGCCAGGTAGTAATACCTAAGAAGGCCCTTGCGGACGAAATAGAGGGCGTTGCCGGGATCGCCCTCCCGAAACAGGTGCTCGCCCTTTTGCAGACTGCGTTCGCGCAGGGCGGACCGGAAGTTCGCCAGAGTGCCGGGCGAGAGTCGGAAAGGGGCCGCCCGCGCGGCGACCGCGTCGTCCAGCATCGAGGTGTCCACTCAAACCCTCCTGTCGGGTCAGACCACAATGCCTGACCTGACAGGATAGTCTTCAGCAGAACACGTCCTGCGTCCACTCAGACCCTGCGCACCGGGGTCAGGCACCACAGGCCGATGGCGAGGAAACTGGCCAGCCAGCCGACATTGCTGAGGGTCAGGACCGGGCCAAGCTCGACACCGAACCCGGCAGGAATGGTCAGGAAGAGAGAGAGGCCCGCAAGAAAGGCCAGTGCACCCAGGATCTTGGCGGCCAGACCCGGGGAGGCAAAGACACCCCCGGCGATGATGAGGGTCCACAGCCCCGTCATCAGCCCCACCCCAATGACCTCGCCGATCCCGCCGGCATAGGAATCCAGGGCCGTGAAAACCGTCGCGATGGCGTCAAGATCGGCACCCGGCGCGACATAAGCTTGGGCCAGGCCAGGCATGGCAAAGAGCCAACGCCCGATGCCGATGGTCTTTGCCATGGCCGAGAAGACCGCCAGGGCCATGGTGGTGGCTGCGATAGGTCCCTTCAGGCCGAGCCTGTCATTGAGGGCGGCGGAGGCCGGGATCAGCAGCAGGGCCATGACCAGATAGCAGGAATAGCCAAGACGGACGGCATCGGCCTCCTGGAAGATCCGGGGCAGGCTTATGGCAGCGGGGTCGTCGAGGCTGGCCGGCCAGTTGATCGATGACGACAGGACGAGAAAGGCTATGCCCATCAGGACGAACTGGGCGGTGAGGATCAGGGCGGCAATCCTGCCGGAGTGGGGCGAGGGTCGGGGATCGGTCATCAGAGGCTCCTTGCACGGCCCGGATCTGGGCGTTGTGCAAGACCTATCGCGTCGCCCTCAGGCCGCTCATTGACCCGGGTTAAGATCGACATCCGCCCCAAACCAATTCCTCCCCCTCTGGGGGAGGCGGCACGCAAAGCATGACGGAGGGGGCCTTTGAGAGCCTTCCTGACTCGGTAGAACCTTGGCGACGGGATCAAGTGTCCCCCTCAGACCCTTCGGGCCAGCTCCCCCGAAGGGAGAGCAATTGGGGGGGGTGGGATCAGCTGGCCATCCGGCGGGCCGGACGGACCGGCACGCGGCGCAGACGTTCGATGTCTTCGGCACCCACAGGCCGGCTGAACAGATAGCCCTGGATGTCCGAGCAGCCCACGGCGATCAGTTCATCTCTCTGGACATCGGTCTCGACGCCCTCGGCGATCACCTGGAGCTTCAGGGCCCTGGCCAGTTTCACAATGGCTCCGACCACCGCACCGGCCTCGGAATCCCAACCCAGGTTGGAGATGAAGGACCGGTCGATCTTGATCTTGTTGATGGGGTAGCGCTGCAGATAGCTGAGGCTGGAATAGCCGGTGCCGAAATCGTCCAGGGCGAGCTGGAAGCCGATCCCCCGCAGCCGCCGCAGGGTCTCGTGGGTTGCCGGGTCATCCCCCAGCAGCAGGCCCTCGGTGATCTCGAGCTCGAAATTGAAAGGATCGACCTTCTGTTCCTTCAGCAAGGCCTCCACCCGGGGGACGAAGTCCTTCATCCGAAGCTGACTGGCAGAGACATTGATCGCCACTCGCAGGCCCGGCCAGCGATGGCTGTCTTCAAAGGCGCGGCGCAGGGTGAACAGGCCCAGCTCGCCAATCAGTCCGCACTCTTCGGCGATCGGCACGAAGAAGGCGGGAGACACCATGCCCCGCTCGGGATGGTTCCAGCGGACCAGGGCCTCGACCCCGGTCATCTGGTCGCGATGGTTGACCTGGGGCTGATAGTTCATCTGCAGATCACCGGCCGCCAGGGCCAGCCTGAGGTCACCCTCAAGGGCGCGGCGGGTCTTGATGGCCGCGTCCATCTCGCTCTCGAAGAAGGCGAACTGGCCCTTGCCACTGGCCTTGGCGCGATACAGCGCGAGGTCAGCCTGGCGGAAGGCTTCCTCCGGTTCGACGCCGCTGGCGCTGATCACGGCAATGCCGATGGAGCAGCCGGCGAAGACCATGCCAGAGCCCAGCTGGATCGGTTCTGCCAGGGTGCGGACCAGGCGATCGGCGAGGGCTCCAGCCCCCTTGGCCTCGGCCTGGACCTGGACGATGGCAAATTCGTCTCCGGAGAGCCGATAGAAGGTGTCGCAGCTGCGGCACTGGGCAAACAGACGCCGCCCGGCTTCGCGGATCAGTTCATCCCCGACATGGTGGCCATAGGTGTCATTGACCTCCTTGAACCGGTCCAGATCGATGCAAAGGACGGCCACAGCGCCGTGTCCTCGGGAAATCTGGCCGAGGGACTGGCCCAGCTTGTCGAAGAACTGCACCCGGTTGGGCAAGCCCGTCAGGGGATCATAATAGGCCAGATGGGCCGCCCGGGCTTCGCTGGCGATCAGGCCCTGGGCCATGCGCCGCGTGCCCCGATAGAGGATCAGAACAATGCCCGCCAGGCAGGCCATGATGGTCAGGATGGGCGCAATAAGGCGCTTGAGCAGGGCCTGACCCGGATTCTGGGGCGTCCAGTCAAGGGTCGCCACATACCGGCCCGTGGAATCCCGGACACCCACATGACCTTCATCCAGGTCATTGCGTGTGTCGTCACCGTCCACATGCAGATTGCTGAGCAGGAAGCGGTGCGCGAAGGCCTTCAGAAAGGCCTCGTCCATGGGCAAGGCCGACACGAGGACCGGTGCACGCGGCCCCTTGGGCAGGGCGGTCCCGAAATCCGGCTGAACGAGGGTCACCGAGACGATGAAATACTCCCCCCCCACCGCTGCGACCGAGCTGGCATGGATCGGCCTTGAGATCAGGCGACCACTATAGCTCCCGTGGAAGGGACCACGGGCCTGCTCTGCGAGACGAATCCGGGCCACCAGAGGGGCGACAAACCCTGAAAATGCCTTGAAGGTTTCGAGACCGACCGGGTCACCCTTTGTGGCGGCAAAGATCACGCCGTCTTTGGAATCCAGCACGAATGAATGTCGGAAACCATTGTTCTGCCAAAGAAATTCCGAGACATTGGCCTTGGCCCAGGCCGGGTTGTAGGTGTGGTCAAGATTAACAACCGCGTCGTCCCACATGCCTTCGGTGTTAACCACCTGGGCAGCTTCCTCGATCCGGCCCAACAAGCCGTTCTCGACCACGGTCTGTTCCCTCTGGGTCGCGGCAAGGTCGAACTGGCGCACGAGCCCGAACACGGCCCCGAGCAGGAAAACCATGGCAATCAGCGAAAAACTCGCAAGCGGCCAGAAGAAGTCGGCCTTGAAGATGTCTTTCCGCATCGAATTCGGGTCGCCGTTCGAAGGAGAACGCTGTTTTTAGACCCTCAAACCTAATGCTTCCCGAAGATGAGGAAAAAATATTGGTTAATGAACTGTAATCGCTGGATTTTTTAGACCAAGCTGTACATGGCCGAACTTAGTGCGTCCTCAGACGTTCAATCTGACCGCCGTCAGCGTCGAAATTTGAAGGGTCCAGCCAGGTCTCAAAAGCCCTGCGGATGGCAGGCCAGTCCCCGTCCAACATGGAAAACCAGGCAGTGTCGCGACTGCGGCCCTTGTAAACCATGACCTGTCTGAATGTGCCCTCATAGGTAAAACCGAGACGCTCGGCCGCCCGCCAGGATGGGGTGTTCAGACTGTCGCATTTCCATTCGTAGCGACGATAGCCCTGCTCATCGAAGACCCGCTTCATCATCAGGAACATGGCCTCGGTGGCGATCGGACTGCGTTGCAGCCGGGGCCCGAACAGGACCGAGCCAACCTCCGTGGATCCCGAGGCAGTGTCCGTGCGCATGAAGGCGGCGGTGCCAAGGGTTTCCCCGGACCTCGCGTCCTGAATCGCAAACCCCTGATACTTCGCCGCTTCGCCGATAAAGTCTCGGGACAGCATATCAGCAAAGGCGGCCTGATCAGTCGGCTGTGCGAAGGGCAGATATGTCCAAAGGCTGTCATCTCCCCCCTCGGTCACGGCCTCATAAAGCGGGGTCAGGTGACGGGCGAGATCAAGGCGCTCCAGACGGGCAAAGCGCCCCTGCATCGGGGCGTCGGAAGGGGGCTGGCGTGGTGTCCAGTTCGGCAGGGCGGGACCAACAATCTGGCCGAAACTATTGGTCTGGGTGCTCAAGTCCGGTCCCCCTCGAATCTCAACCCGACCTTATCAGACCGGCTGCTGAAGTTCAGGCGGGGCCCTTGCCCGGACGCATGACAGACAGGGCGTCCAGGGCGAACTGAACGTCCTGGGGGGTGTTACGGAAACTGGGGGTCAGTCGGACATGGCGGGTGGCATAGGGGGCGGCCGAGCCGATGATCCGGGCGGACCTCAACCGGCGGACAACGCCGTCCGCCGAGATCCCGTCCACATCGAAACTGACGATGCCGGCCGAAAGGCCCGGATCCCGGGGTGTCCGAAGACGGATGTGAGGCATCTGGGCGAGGCCGGTCTTGAGCTGTCCGGCCAGCAGGCGGGTGCGCTCCTGGATGTTCTGTCGGCCCACCAGCTGATGGAACTGGAAGGCCTCGCTGAGGGCCCAGATATGCTCGAAGGCCTTGAAGCCCCCCGGGGTCATCCGCGCTGCCGTTGTGGGTCCCGGGTCGTACCCCCCGATCCAGGCGGAATAGGCCCCCGAGGCCAGGAAGCTCGGTACGGTCGGGGCCACCCGGGACCAGCCATAGGGGGTGCCGAAGATGAAGCCCGTGCCCCTGGGACCGAACAGCCACTTGTGACCGCTGGCCACCAGGAAGTCACAGCCCAGCTGAGGCAGGGTCGTGTTCTCGACACCGAAACCGTGAACACCGTCGACGCAGAACAGCACCTTTTCATGAGGTGCCCGGGCGGCATTGATTGGGGCCAGGGCGTCGGCAATCGCCCGGATCGGCATCTTCAGACCCGTCGAGGAATGGACCCAGGTCAGGGCCAGAACCCGGGTAGCCGGGGTGATATTGGCGATGATGCGGCTGACAATCTGGTTGACCGATGCCTCCTCGACCCGATCAAACAGCGAGATCTTGCGGATACGCGCGCCACTTCTCAGAGCCGTCAGCCGCAGGGATTCGTGGCTGACATAATAGTCATGCACTGTGGTCAGGACCTCCTGACCGAAGCGCAGCCCAAGCCCGTTATAGAGCAGGCCGATCCCGGATGTGGTGCTCTCGCAAAGGGCCACATTGTCCCCAGCCACCCCGAAGAAACGTCCAGCCGCAGCCCGAGCCGCGTTCTGACCGCTCTTGTTGTTCTGCTCCAGATACTGGACCGGATGGGCGTCGAGGGCGCGACGATGGCGTTCAATGGCCTCGCGGACAGGTCTGGGGTTGGAGGCAAACAGCATGGCCGAAAGATCGACCACATCCCAGGACAGGGCCCACTGATCCCGAACCCAGGCCCAGTCCGGCGCACCGGGGGCAACAGGTTCTGGCGGCGGCCGCGCCGGCACGGGCCCGCCTGTCAGGGGTTCCTTGGCATAGTCATTGTCGGAGAAGTCAGGGTCGGTGGGCTCGCCCGCAGGTTCCTGCTGGGCCATTGAAGCCATGGGGAAAGCTACCGCTCCCAGGGCAAGCCCCGAGCCAGCAAGAAGAGCGCGTCGGCTGGGCACAGGGCCCGGCGTCTTTCCTTCAAGATCCATATCCAGCCCCCCGGCCAGGGAGCCTGACCAGTCGGCTCATCCCCAAGTCTGCCCATAAACGGTATAGGCTGCCCATGTGGCACGCGGGTTCGTGCGCAGGACGAATAATTTTCGCCCTGCGCCTGCCCGCAATCAGGCCCAGCCCAGGATCGCGGCAAAGACCATGATCGTGCCGGTGATGCCTGCAGCCCAGGCCAGGGGCCGGATCAGCGGAATACCGAAGAGATAGAGAATGGCGTGCGCCACCCGGGAGGCGAAGAACAGTTGAGCCCCCATCACGGTCAGAGGGCTGGAAACCCCGGCCACGGCAGCAATCAGAACCAGGGGCGCAAACAGGGTCAGACCTTCGCGGTGATTGTCCACCACGCGACCGGCACGGGCCTGGAAGACACCCTTGGGCGGCAGATCATCCCGGGCATTGGCCAGGGGCATCAGCCCCTGCTTCCGGATCCCGGCAATGGCCTGGATCAGGATCAGGATGAAGAGAAGGCCTACTGAATAGGCCAGCATTGTCAGTTCTACGCTCACGTTTCACTCCCCGAACTTGTTCATTTTGTGGGGACAGCTTGTCAAAGCTGGCGGTGGCGTCAATGGTCCCTCGCCTGACTGGAGATTAGCCATGCGTTCAGCCCTGCCCCTCAGCCTTGCGGCCCTGGCCTTGTCGGCCTGCACCGGGTCCGGCTCGGACGATGTTTTCGCCGGCTTCGGGCCCAATCCGGACCTGCCCGCCCCGATCAAGAGCCCCCTGCCCCAGGTTGCCTTTGCCAAGTCCATTGGCTGGGCCGAAGGTGCTGCGCCGAAGGCACCTGCCGGGTTCAAGGTCACGAAGTTTGCGGCCGGCCTCGATCATCCCCGCTGGATGCTGGTCCTGCCCAATGGCGACGTGCTGGTTTCCCAGTCCTCCACCGAGCCAAAGCCTGCTAAGGGTATTCGCGGCATTGCAGCCGAACTGATCCAGAAATCCGCCGGGGCTCTAAAGCCCAGTCCCAATTCCATCATCCTGTTGCGGGATGCGGACGGGGACGGGGTGGCCGAGCTGCGCACTACCTTTGCCACGGGCCTCAGCCAGCCCTTCGGCATGGCCCTGGCCGGGGAGACCCTCTATGTGGCCAATTCGGATTCCATTGTCACCTATGGCTACAAGACCGGCCAGACCTCGGTTTCCGGTCCCGGCAAGAAGGTCTTTGACCTGCCTGGTGGACCGATCAATCACCACTGGACCAAGAACATCATCCTGTCGAAGGACGGCACGCGGCTCTATGCCACCGTAGGCTCCAACTCCAATGTCGGCGAGAACGGCATGGCCGCAGAGGCCGAGCGGGCCTCCATCCTGGTCTTCCCCTTGACCGGCGGCTCGACGGGCAAGGTCTTTGCCTCAGGCCTGCGTAATCCCAATGGAATGGATTTCGAGCCCCGGACCGGGGCGCTCTGGACCGCAGTGAACGAGCGCGACGAGATCGGTCCCGACCTGGTCCCCGACTATATGACCAGCGTCACCAAGGGCGGCTTCTATGGCTGGCCCTACAGCTATTACGGCCAGACGGTCGATGATCGGGTCCAGCCCCAGAGGCCGGACCTGGTGGCCAAGGCCATTAAGCCTGACTATGCCCTGGGCCCGCATACCGCTTCCCTGGGTCTGGCCTTCTACAAGGCCGACGCCTTCCCCGAGAAGTATCACGGCGGGGTCTTTGTGGGTCAGCACGGGTCCTGGAACCGCAAACCCCTCAACGGCTATCGCGTGGTCTTTGTGCCCTTCACAGATGGCAAGCCCACCGGCTCGCCCGAGGTCTTCCTCGGCGGCTTCCTCAATGACAAGGGGGAGGCCCAGGGCCGCCCGGTTGGGGTCGCTGTCGACCAGACCGGTGCCCTGCTGGTGGCAGATGATGCCGGCAATGCCGTCTGGCGGGTCGCGGGACCCGCCAGACCGGTGTCTTAACCGAAGAGCTTGCGGACCCGCAGCTGGAGACCACCGTCCCACTGCAGGCTGCGATAATCGGTATAGATCAGGCCCGTGCTGTTACGCGGCCCGGCGGAGACCTCGCGGATGCGCACCGCGTCGCGGTTCAGCGGGGCCTGGACCTCGGCGCGGAAGATCAGGTCCGGGCGCGGCTTGTACTCGGCAAAGACCACCGTCCAGATCTCGATCTTGTTGGTCTCGATCTCGCTCAGGCGATAGAAGCGCTCGCGATAGCCTCCGGTGACATCCACGCCGATATTGGTCTTCAGGGACGGCAGGTCCTGGGTGTAGTGGACCTCCCACTCCACGGGTCTCAGGGCCGAGATCTCCCGGGTCTTCAGCGTGGTGGGATCGATCACCTCCGAACGGCGCGCAGTGACGGCCCCCTTGAGCATGGCCGATTTCAATCCAACCCGTTCAAGGGGTACTGACAGGCTGAACTGGGCCTCGTCCTTTGTGCCATCCCCGATATTGGCCGGTGCATCGGCCACCACCGCCCCGGCCTGGATTGGCGCACGGTCGATGACGTCGGTCAGTTCGGCGTGGCGAAGGGTGAAGATGGCCGCACCGCGGCCCCAGAAGCGATGCTCGAGGGCAGCTTCCACCACCCAGGACTGCTGGGGCGAGAGGTCCGGATTGCCGGCAATGACAGCCCCGGTATTGGCCACGGAATTGGAGGCCACGAAGTCATCGAAATTCAGCTGACTGACCTCGCGTTCAAGACGCAGGCGCACCTGGTTGGTCTCATCCGGCGACCAGGTCACGGCGATCCGGGGCTTGGTGAAGCTCAAGGTCTTTTCCAGCGCCACATCACCGGTTGAGGTGACCGTGGAGCGTTCCTGGCGGACCGCAGCCTCGACCGACAACTTTGGATTGACCTGCCAGGTCGCGACCCCGAAGACCTCGGCCCGCTTTTCCTCGACCTGGACATTACCCGCGGGCAGTCGCACGGCCGCACTATTGACCTTCAGGCTGGTGAGACTGTCGAGCTTGTTGAGGGCGCCTTCGACACCGGCCTCGAGATTGAGGTCCGGGCTGGATCGGCGACGGAAGTGCAGGCGTCCGACGGACTCCGTGACCTCCTTCTTGGCGAGGAACAGGCGGTTCAGGGTCGGGCTTTCGAACCGGGCATAGGAGTCCAGATTGTTCCACTGCTGGAAGGCCAGGGCCTCCATGGAGGTCTTGCCGAAGGACTTGGTATAGCGCCCGCCGAACTCGGCCTGGAGCCGGTCATCGTGGCCATACTGATATTCCCGCGACACCGTGGGATAGGAGATGAAGTCGTACATCTCCGATGCGCCGGGCGTGACCATATAGGCCCCGTTGATGCGGAGCCGACCACCGGCCAGGGGGGTCTCATAGGCCCCCATCAGCCATTCCTTCTGGCCCTGCCCATCGCCGTCCACCCGGGACTGGATGAGGGTCTGGCCTGTGGGTCCGACCCTGATCCGCGGTCCATCGCCCAGCTGGTCATTGGGGCCCTTGCCCAGAACCATGGAGGCTTCCAGCAGCTTGCCATCCCAGCGCCACTGGCCTTCGGCTCGGACGCCGTTGAGCACCCGACCATCATAGATGGGCCAGGTGGTCAGGCTGGCAGCACCCTTGAAGCCGGCCTGGGACTTGCGCACCACATTGGCAATGACCGTTCGGCCCTGCATGTCGATGCCAGGAGCGCCGCCCCGGATCACATCGACCCGGACAATGGAGGCCACAGGGATCCGCTTCAGGATCTCGTCCAGGGTGTCGTTCTTGGAGACCGGGGCCTCCCCGTCGATCAGGACATTGCCCCCGGCACCGGCCAGGCCGCGAACCGCGGTCCCCTTGTCGAAGGAAAAGCCCGGCAGACGCAGAACAATGTCATAGGCCGTCGACGGCCCGACCTCGGCGAAATAGGCGGGGGGATAGGACAGGACACCGGCTGTGGCCTCGGCGGCCGGCGCGGCGGCTGCAGCGGGCGCGGCCCCCTGGGCCATGGCCACCGTCGCGGCGGCGAGAACTGCACTCAGCATCATATGGTAAACTCCCCCTTTCGGTTCTGAACCCAAAGGGGGCAGTTCCGCTAGGAAATCTCGCCCCGGACGCGATCTTTTTTGACGGTTCTATGGCCTTTCGGAGACAGGCTCAGACCCGACCGGTCACCGGGATCAGGGCACCAGTCACGGCCCGGGCCTCTTCCGACGCCAGATAGAGGATCACCGAGGCCAGGTCCGAAGGTGCTACCCAGGCCGAGAAATCCGCTTCGGGCATGTCCGCGCGGTTGGCCGGGGTATCGATGATCGATGGCAGGACAGCATTGACCGTGACGCCCGTGGCCTTGAGCTCTTCGGCCAGGGCCTCGGTCAGTCGATGGACCCCGGCCTTGGAGGCCCCATAGG
Organism: uncultured Alphaproteobacteria bacterium; assembly: GCA_903930545.1. Classification (GTDB taxonomy): domain Bacteria; phylum Pseudomonadota; class Alphaproteobacteria; order Caulobacterales; family Caulobacteraceae; genus Phenylobacterium. The sequence goes on along the minus strand of CAIYZB010000323.1, from coordinate 7,632 downwards.
CCCCCATTCCGGTAGCTGCCTTCAGGGCGGCATTGGCCCCGATATTGATGATCCGCCCGGCGGCGGCAGCTGTCAGATGCGCCAGGGCCGCGCGGGTCGCATTCAGGGCCGTCTTCAGATTGAGGGCGTGCATGCGATCCCAGCTGGCCGCGTCACCGTCCTGCGTCGTCTGCCAGACAAAGCCGCCGGCGACATTGACCAGGACATCCAGCCGGCCGGTGGCCGCCACGAGGTTCTCGATGGCAGAGGCGGCGGCTTCGGATGAGGTGAGATCAGTGCCGGGAAGATCGACCACCCCTGTCCCGCAGGCCGAAACCAGGTCCGGCGGCGTGACAGGGGCATGATCGATGAGGGCCACTCTGTAGCCCTTTTCGGCAGCGGCCCGGGCAAGGGCCGAGCCGAGAACGCCGGACGCGCCGGTGATGGCGATGACGCGTCCGGTCATTCGGCAGGTCCTAGAGACGTTCGACGATGGTCACATTGGCCATGCCGCCGCCTTCGCACATGGTCTGGAGACCATAGCGACCGCCGCGAGCTTCCAGGCCGTGGACCAGGGTCGTCATCAGCTTGGTGCCTGAGGCGCCGAGGGGGTGACCCAGGGCGATGGCGCCGCCGTTCGGATTGACCCGCGAGGGGTCGACACCGAGGGACTTCATGAAGGCCACGGGGACCGAAGCGAAGGCTTCGTTGACTTCATAGAGGTCGATCTCGTCGACCTTCATGCCGGCGCGCTTCAGGGCGCGTTCGGTGGCGGGAAGCGGGGCTTCCAGCATGATCACCGGGTCATGGCCCATGACGGACAGGTGATGGATGCGGGCCATCGGCTTCACGCCCAGTTCCTTCAGGCCCTTTTCCGAGACGATCATCACGCCCGAGGCGCCATCGCAGATCTGCGAGGACGAGGCAGCCGTGATGTAGCCACCCTCACGCAGGAGCTTCACGCCCTTGATGCCTTCGAGGCTGGCATCGAAGCGGATGCCTTCATCGATGGAGTGGATGGTCTTGTTGCCCTCGGCATCGGTAATCTCGACGCCAATGATCTCGTTCTTGAAGGCGCCGGCCTGGGTGGCCGCAATGGCCCGCTGGTGGGACTCGTAGGAGAAGGTGTCCAGCTCGTCCTTGGTCAGGCCGTATTTCTCGGCCATCATTTCAGCGCCCATGAACTGGCTGAACTGGATGTTGGGATACTGGGCCTGAATGCCGGGGCTCATATAGTTGCCAAAGCCAGCCTGGGCGGCCAGGGAGGCCGACAGACCCATGGGCACGCGGGTCATGCTCTCGACGCCGGCGGCGATCACGATGTCCATGGTGCCGCTCATCACGGCCTGGGCCGCGAACTGCAGGGCTTGCTGGGAAGAGCCGCACTGACGGTCAACACTGGTGCCGGGGACGCTTTCCGGCATCCGCGAGGCCAGGACCGCATTACGGGCAACATTGATCGACTGTTCGCCGACCTGCATGACGCAGCCCATGACCACGTCTTCGACCAGGGCCGGATCGGCACCGGTACGGTCCAGCAGGTCATTGAGGACCGTGGCCCCCAGATCAACCGGATGCCAGTCCTTCATCTTGCCGCCCTTGCGGCCGCCGGCGGTCCGAGTGGCCGCCACAATATAGGCTTCGCCCATGGTTTCGCTCCCGAAAAAGGCGCGGCCTTCCGCGCTCGGCGCGCACATTAGTCGGGTGTCGTGACGGAAGCCAACTCCCCTGTCAGGGGACCTTCTGTCGTTTCGATCGCGCCGGGGCCACTGGGCCATTCTGCAGACCAGACATCACATCTTCGACCCGGCGGCCAAGCTGAGACCGCAGGTCCGTTTCACCCCGGCTGATCAAATGATTGGCCGAGGAGAGCACCGCTGCAAAGGTGACGATTTCCTGGCTCAGCCGTCCGTTGGCGTAAAGCCACAGGGATACGTCGGCCCAGTCCCACAATGGGCTTTCTGTCGTTATCCTGGCCTTGGGTGCGGGGAAGTCCCTGCCGCGCAGGCCCTTGAAATAGTGGGTCATGGCGGCCCGGCTCATTTTGGAGCGTGCCGCCATATCCGAAAGGCTGACCAGGGGATCGGGTTCAAGACGCCGGACCACGGCCCCCGTGGACTGCACATTCTCGACTGCGCTCAGGACGGCCTCCTGGAGAGTGGGTGCCTCGCGGGCGAAATCAACCAGGATATGCCCCTTCTGAAACGACACGGTCGCATCGCCGCAGCCCGCCTCGAAGAAGCGCTGCTCAAAGTCTTCGGCTTCAGGATCGGGCCCCGAGGCAATCAGAGTGAACTCGAAGGTTTCCACCCCTAGGTTTCCTCATCCTGGTGGGGGCACCTGTCGACGATGCGCCGGATCTGGCGAGCATGGTTTCCAGCATTCTGAGGGGTTCCCCAGACACTGGCCTGGCAACCCTCGCGGTCTGCATGCGCACAGTAAAGTCGCCCCCAATGGCCTTGCATCTTCACGATCCAACCCTTGGTTTCGGCATACCGGACGGCCGCCTCGACCTCCTTGTCGGGATGGCGAGGCCTAGCCAATGGGAAGCAAAGCTACAGATGTGTTAACATATGTCAACGGAAAACGATCCCCAAGCAGCCCCAGGGGCGCAAGCACGCCCTGGAATGAATGCTACTTTAACGAGATTTTTTCGTCTGGAACAACTTCGTTTTCCACCCGCCCGTCAGGGCGCGAGCAGGTTCCCGGGGTGGTGGCCGTCCAGGCGGAAGCTGGTAGGCAGGATGCGGGGATTGGGTTTCTGGAGGTTCAGGGCCTTGGCACTGCGGGCGACCACCAGTTTGCCGACCGTGCGGGCGTTGAAGCGGGTCTCGACCCGGGGGTGAGCTCCCAGCCGACGACGCATCAGGCCGTTGGCATAGATGACATTGGCCCGCATCAGGGCCTCCGGCGTCATGAACTCGATGGAGAGCGAGACATTCAGCATGGGGCCGTTCTCGATCCTGTGCGGGGCATTCTGGACCCAGGTCACCATCTTGCCAGGGGTCAGGTCGTGAACCTCAGCCTGGGCGTCCCAGGCAGGGTCATAGTCGAACTGCTCGGCGGATTCCCGCAGGACAATGCTTTCCAATGCCTCGTCACTGACAAAGGGTTCGGCCACCGGATAGACCCAGACCCGCTTCTGACCGCGCAGCTGCCACAGGCTCACCAGAGGCACATCCAGATGATAGAAGACCTGGGCATTGGCCGATGAGATCAGCATGCCGAGATCGCGCTTGAAGGTGCGAACCTTGGGAGCAGCGGCCGACTTTTCCGCGAAGATCTCGTCGGCCAGGGCCGCATATACCGGCAGGTGGTGATTGGTCTGCCGCAGATTCAGCCAGATCCGCCCGGCCTGGGCGGCTTCCAGCAGCTTTGAGCCCGACAGGCCATTGGCAGATCCCTTCCGCCAGGTGGTCCAGGCCACCGGGTCCTCGCCCATGGTGAAGACCCCGAGCTTTTCCCGGGGGTATTGGTCGAGAAGTTGTTCCAGGCCCGCATCATCGAACATCTGCCGCTCATGCAGGCTGTGATCGAAGCTTAGATTGGCGTGGGTGAATTCGTGGCCCTTTTCAGGGGTGAAGTCCTTGATGATGCTCATGCATCTTCCCTCAGACCATAGAAGTGAATCTTGAACGGCTGCCACCAGAAGGTCTTGCCCAGGCCCCTGGCAGCCCGGTCCAGGGTCATGGCCAGATCTGGTGCCCTGGTGAGCCATTTGATGCCCGCCAGCAGGCCAAAGCCCGCTGCCTGGAACAAGCCCTTGACCATCCACCCGGCGATGGCGACCCGGTCGGGCGGACTCTTGGCTGCGGCGGCGGAGGCCGGGCCCTGACCATAGGCGAAGGCCCGGCGCAGGGTGTAGGACAGGGTCAGACGCGATGGCACCGGGTCCTCCCAGACCCAGGCCTGGGGGGCCCAGCCGAAGCGGGCCCCGCCCAGGCGCATCTGGCCAAACAGAAGGTCGTCCTCGCCACCAATGTGGTTTCGGATGGCGGAGAATGGGGCCTTGGGATCCGGCAGGGCCGAACGCTTCAGGAAGGAACAGCCACAGCCGTAGTAGTCCTCCAGCAGAGTCTCCTTAGCGGGACCCGTCCGGGAAAAAAACCACTCCAGATAGATTCGGTGCCTACCTACTTCAGGCGGTGATCTGCCCTTCACAGGGCCGAAGACCACATCGGCATCGAGCCGGATCTGGGCCGCGATCATGGCTGCCAGCCAGGTCTCGGGGGCCTCTTCGTCGTCGTCGAGAAAGGCGATGAATTCCCCGCGCGCAGCCCCCAGGGCGGCATTGCGGGCATTTGCAACGCCGGGTTCGGGTTCGTGGACATAGATCAGGGGAATCGAGGTTTCCCTCGCCAGTTCACTGACCACTGCCTGGGCCGAGGGCACCTGATCATTGTCGACCACCACCAGCTCCAGCCCGGCCAGATCGACGTCCACCTGCCTGAACAGGGAGCGGGCAGCCGTTCGCAGGCCGTCAGGCCGCCTCTGTGTCGGGATGATGAGGCTGATGCGGATCATCCGGCGGGCTCACTGCTGGTGCGGCGGGCCCGGCTTGCCAGGGTCGCCACCAGACTGACAGCCCGTCCACCGAAGGAGGGCTCCACCGCGGTAATGGCATCCAGCCTGCGCCGCAGACGCCCCACTGCCCCGTCACCCCGGGCGCCGGCCAGGGCCCAGGCCTGTTCCGTCACCTGGGCTGCACGCCCCAGCGCGGTTGTGGCTGTTGCCGCGCCGGAACGGATCAGACGGGTGCTGCGGGCATAGGGACGCTTGTAGTGATCATGCCCCGGCCCGATGTCATAGGTTGCCAGACCAAGTTCCGGCATGGCGGCAATTGCCCGCAGCAGGAAGATCTGGCCCGGGGACCATGCCGCAAACCGGGGATCGGTCGCCGCGATCCAGGGGTGATAGGCCGCGCCGCTGCGGATACCGAAATGGCCAGCAACCAGGTCAGACCCGGCATAGAGGCTGATCAGCAGGCCCTGCATTGGCCCCTCGGTCTGCTGGTGCAGGCCCGCCAACAGCTGACGGATCCAGTCAGGCCGCAGGAAATCCTGTCCCCCGGTCCGGGCCAGCTGGTCACGCTTCCAGTCTAACAGCTGCGTCAGCACGGCAGGATCGGCATCATGGGCAACGATACGAAGGGCCCCGACCTCCCGGTCCAGCTTGTGGTCCAGTCGACGATAGTTCTTGAACCGCTTTGGGCTGTTGGCCCTCAGGGCCTCCAGATAGTCGTCTGCCGAGCCGTCCAGCCCGATCAGATAGGACTCCTGCTCCAGGGTCTGGACAGTGCGGAAACTGCCATAAGGGTCCACCAGTCCATTGAAGCGATAGGCCGGAAGGCCGGCGACGGTGAGGGCTTCGTCAATGTCCAGGACATCGCTGCTGACCAGGGCCGTATAGTCCGACAGGGGCGCGCCTATCGGGCGGGCCACGCCGCCGGTTCGGCGATGATAGGCCAGAAAGCCCGCCGGTCGGCTCCCCCCGTTCAGGGTCGACCAATACCAGACTGTGACCCGGGCATCGCCCCGCACCTTGCCAACCGCCTGGGCAAAGTCAGGGCCCAAAAGCGGGTTGCGAAAATCGGGATGCTGCTCGCACATCTCACGCCAGGCCTCGACGAGGCCCGGGGGCAGGTCTGACGGGTGAAAGGTTTCTGCGCGCAGCATCACTGGAACCTAGACTGTCCCGGTTAGGGAAAGGTGGATCAGAACGCTGCAATCTCCAGGCCCTCAGGGCCTAGTATTTGTCGGATTTTTCTAAACTAAGTGAATAGTTTACTAAGGATATCCTCAAGTCCTTGTTGATCAACAAGATCAAAGGCGGCTGGTTGATCACTATCGACGTCGAAGACCCCCATCAGGGTCCCGGCCCCATCAAAGACCGGCACGACGATCTCGCTCTGGGACCGGCCATCGCAGGCAATATGTCCCGGAAAGGCATGGACGTCGGCGACCAGCTGGGTCAGTCCGGTCTCCGCAGCCGTCCCGCACACACCGCGACCGAAGGCAATCCTCAGGCACCCAAGGGTCCCCTGATAGGGGCCGACCACCAGTTCACGGGGCCGCGCAGGGTCGACTAGATAGAAACCGGTCCAGAAATAGTGCTCAAAGCTGTTGGCCAGCATAGAGGTGACCGTCGCCATTCGGGCGGTCAGATTGGGCTCGCCGTCCAGGACCGAGGCGATTTCCTCGGCCAGGGTGCGATAGCGCTCTGCCTTTTCGGCGGGCAGGGACAGGTCATTGAACGCTTCGGCCATGACCCGCCATATAGGGCCGGGATCAGCCCGTGGCCACCAGGTTCATCTTGGTCTTGTGCTGAACCACATGTTCCAGATGCCGGGCGATGGCATTGGCGTCGGCAACTTCCATCTCGGACATGGCGAGGATGGAGCGAATGGACTCAAAGTGGACATCGATGACCTCGGGGTCACAGGCATCGGGCCCGCCCATGGCATCCACATAGGCAATCATCGAGTTGGACGCCCGCTCAACGGCATTGTCGCGGACCTGGCGGGCGCGGAAGCGGGTATGTTGCATGACCCGATAGGTCATCTGCAGGGTGGAGCGGTCCACCCCGCCCCGGGCCTGGATCAGGCGACGCATGGCCTCGAGTTCCACACTGATGGTGCCGCGGGTCATTTCGCGTTCCACCGCATCCGCGACCTCGTCCGGGTCACTCATCCGACGCATGGGGCCGGAATAGTTCAGCTCCACCCTGCGCCGACGGTCGGGGCCGATATAGGCCTCGGTCACCACAAAGGGACGCGGCTTGCGCAGGACCAGCTGGATCCGCGACAGAAGGGCCGCAGGGGTGAAAGGCTTGATGACGAATTCATTGACCCCGGCCAGGCGCGCCAGATGCACGTCCTGCATGCTGCGCTGGCCGGTGACCATGATGATCGGCACCTGGGGATCGGGAACCCGTGGGTCTGGCTTGACGGCAGCCAGCCTAACCGACCGCGTGAACTCATAGCCGTCCATGAGGGGCATGTGGCAGTCGACGAAGATGACGTGTGGAACGCGGTGCACCAGCAGTTCGCGGGCCCGGATGCCATCCGATGCGGAATAGACTTCGCCAACCCCGGCCGCGCGGAGCACATCACTGATCAGGCGCACGGTGTTGAGATGGTCGTCAATCACCATGACCTTCAGCCCCGACAGATCATCGGGGGTGAGGTTGGCCTTGGGAAGTTGGCGGCGCTCGGACATCGGGTTCCTGGATAACAGGCCTCGACCCTTGCACCCTTACTGTTGAAATCCCGTTTACAGCCCTCGAGCCCAGCGCCTATTCAACCTGGAGTTTATACTTTGACAGGACATCAAAATGCTGCCGGGCCTGGTCGGCGATCCGGGCAAGATCGTCATTGAGTTCAGGCGGCGGCCGGTCCGCCGGAGCTTCGAAACCCGTGGAGCGCTCCACGGCATCATACCAGGCCGGGGCCCAGACCCCGTCGGTTTCACGCCGCCCAGCAGGCCAGGCGAGCATGGCCTCGCTGAAATCAATTCCCAGAGCCCTGCAGAGGGCGGCAAGGGTCGCGCGGGGGCTGGCCAGGACCTGGGCTCCTTCCACAACGGGTGGAGCATGACCAAGGCGGTCACAGACCCGGTCGAACAACTCCCGCTGCTGGACAATGCCAATCTCTGC
>CAIYZB010000322.1 GCA_903930545.1 uncultured Alphaproteobacteria bacterium | reverse complement strand
GGGCCGCCTTTTCGCCAGGGCGGCCCTTTTCGTTTGGGGCGTGGACTAGGGCCGGTGAGCTTCGGTAGGGGCAGGTGAAAGTCGTTACCCGACTGAGAATCCTAAAAAGTAGTAAAACCGGCTCCATGCCGCGGTTGTGGTTCGGCGCATTCCAAATAAAAAATACTCAATACAGATAATTACTGCAATCGCGAATAATAAAACGGGAATTATAATCTCGTGTGAGATGAGTGTTGGTGCGAGTGGGCGTGACTTGCTGAATTTTGAGCCGGTCAGTTCGAGATTCCTTCGAATGGGACATCCCGGAGGGCACCATGGCCAATACGACCTATCAGTTCAGCACAATCACAGCGGCTCAGGCCCAGACGGTTGGGGCGACCGACACCATCATCTTCAATGCGGGCCCGGCAGCGGCTGCCACGGTGACCTATGTCCCGGCAACCGCCCTGGTCACCGACCAGATCGTCATCACCTATGGCAGCATCTCGGTCAGCTTCGCGGTCGGCATTGCCGCCACGGCCGCTGCTGGCAACCTCATCTTCCCCGACAGCTCGCAGCTGTTCATCGGCACCTTTGCTGCCGTGGATGACACCTTCACCTGGACCGGTTCCAGCGACGCCATGTTCGGCGGCCAGGGCGACGACAACCTGAATGCCGGCAACGGCAACAACACCCTCCAGGGCAATCAGGGCAATGACACCCTGAGCGCCGGCACGGGCAATGACACGGCCTATGGCGGCCAGAACGACGACACCATCTCCCTGGGCTCCGGCAACAATTTCGGCCAGGGCAACAAGGGCAATGACAGCATTTCTGCCGGATCCGGCAGCGACACCCTGCTTGGCGGTCGCGACAATGACACGATCAGCGGCGGCGGCGGCACCGACCTGCTCAACGGCAATCTCGGCAATGACTCGCTCATCGGCGGGTCCGGTGCGGACACCATCCTGGGTGAAGACGGCGATGATGTCATCGACGGGGCAGGCGGGAACAATGTCATCGACGGCGGCGCCGGTATCGACCAGATCCGGGCGACGACGGGCCGTAACGTCATCAATGGCGGTGCCGATGGTGACGACATCCAGGTCGGGACGTTCGGCGATCCCTCAAGCATCGGGGCCAACACCATCGATGGTGGGTCGGGCAACGACTTCATCATCTCTGCCAGCTCTGGCGCGGACTCGATCTTTGGCGGCAGCGGCAATGACTATGTGGGGTCCACCGCAGGCGGTCCCGACACGATCAGCGGCGGGTCCGGCAATGATGCCATCTTTGCCGGCAATGACGCTGACACCATCGCGGGCGATGACGGGGACGACTCCATCAACGGCTCCGACGGGGCCAATGTCCTGTCAGGCGGCAATGGTGACGATGCCATCTTCAGCGGCACCGGGGCAGACACCGTCCTCGCTGGCGACGGCAATGACTATGTGCAGTCCAATGATGGTGCCGACACCATTGACGGCGGAGCGGGCAATGACGTGGTCTTCGCCGAAAGCGGCAACGACCTCATCCTTGGCGGCGACGGCAATGACAACATGCTGGATGGCGGATTTGGCAATGACAGCGTTCAGGGTGGCGCTGGCAATGACATCATCATCGACAGCGGTGGCGGCAGTGACACCGTGGATGGCGGCACCGGCAATGACATCATCAATGACTGGAACGGCGGCAATGATGTGATCAGGGCCGGTGAGGGCGACGATCAGATCAATGTGGCGGGCGGCGCGATCTACAGCCTCGACGGCGGTGCGGGCAACGACCTCATCAATGGCGGGTCGCTTTATGACGTGATCACCGGCGGCACCGGCAACGACACCATCAATGGCGGCGGTGGACAGGACACCCTCTCCGGCGGTGCGGGATCCGACATCTTTGTGACCAATGGGACGGGGTCCAGCACCACGGGCGGCCTGTCGGATGTGATCGTCGACTGGTCTGCAGAAGATGGCCTGTCCTTCGGCAGCCCTGGCACCAATGCTAACTATGTCGAGATGACCGGCGTGACCTCCTTCGTGGAAGCCAAGGCCATTGCCGACGCCCAGATCGCCGGCGGCATTGTCAATGTCGTGGCCGTTCAGGTCGGTGCCGATGTGGTTGTCTTCGGTGACAGCAGCAGCGACGACGGCAGCGCAGACTCCGCAGTCGTTCTGGTCGGCAAGACCCTGAACGACATCTCGGTTGCCAACATCATCTAGGCTCACGCCTGGCTGATAACTCCGGGAGGGCCGCCTTTTCGCCAGGGCGGCCCTTTTCGTTTGGGGCGTGGACTAGGGCCGGTGAGCTTCGGTAGGGGCAGGTGAAAGTCGTTACCCGACTGAGAATCCTAAAAAGTAGTAAAACCGGCTCCATGCCGCGGTTGTGGT
>CAIYZB010000321.1 GCA_903930545.1 uncultured Alphaproteobacteria bacterium | reverse complement strand
TAGGGCTTGGAATTGTCCGTGGTCTGGACCGACCAGGCGACCTTGCCCGTGCCGGCCTCCAGGGCCACGAGGCGACCATCCAGGGTGCCGACATAGACCTTGCCCTTCCAGACCGCGACCCCGCGATTGACCACGTCACAGCAGGCGTCAAAGCCCTTGGAGCCGTCGACCTTGGGGTCATAGGACCACTTCAGGGCCCCGCTCTTGGCGTCAAAGGCATAGACCTTGGACCAGGCGGTGGTGGTGTAGAGGGTGCCGTCCACCATGATGGGGGTGGCTTCCTGGCCGCGGTCCGTATCGAACTCGTGGAACCAGGCCAGACCCAGCTGACTGACCGACTTGGTGTCGATCTTTGTCAGGGGGCTGAAGCGTTGCTCATTATAGGAGCGGCCATAGGACAGCCATTCGCCATTGCCATCCGCGGCCGCCAGACGCTTCTGGTCGACATTGCCGGGCCGGGCACCGCAGGCAACCATCAGGGCGGCCAGCCCCAGAACAAGGGCCATTCTTGCAAGCTTCATGTCTGCGGTCTCCCCAACCCCATGAACATTTCCCGACTTCACTAAGCGCCAGACCCCCGGTCGGGCAAGCCGATCTGCGTTCTCAGGCGCGCTTTCGATCTGCCAGGACCGCGACAAGGGTCGTCACCAGATAGACAGCAAGGGCCGAACCGGCGACCCCCACAGCCCCGCCATTCTGAGGCAGGACCATGGCGACGATCTGCAGGATGAGAAGAAAACCGAGAAACATCGGAGCTGACCATGCGCCCTGGCCGGACTTTCCCCTCTGCCAGGCCCAAACCGCACCGCCCATGGCCAGGAGGCCCATCTCGAGGGCCTGCTCAGGCAATGGATAGTTCCAGAGTCCCAGCCCGACCTTCTGGCCGCCAAACCACAGCTCCAGGTCCGGTCGATGAACCAGAAGGTCACCGAGCCAGTGGGAGAAGACGACCGCCCCGATCATGGCGGCCGCTGACCAGTTCAGTCTCAGCACCAGTCGGGCGAGAACCGCAGCTGCGACCGCCCAGATCAGGCTTGCCGGCAGGCTGTGGGTATAGGGCATGTGTTCCAGCACCAGGGCGCTGCCCGGCAGGGTTGGATCGATCTGCATCCGCTCCACCCCCGCCTGGACCAGGACGCTCCAGCCGATATCGATCAGCTGGGCTCCGGCCACATATGTCCAGAGGGGAGCGCGAGGCTCCAGGCCCTTTGCGGCCAGGGCCGCTGCATAATGTCCGACAAACATCTCTGCCTCCCTTTTGAGGCAGAGACTGAACCCGCCAGTGGCGAAGGGAAAGCCTGCTCCCGTCCTGGCCGTGCCGCGCCGACGGAAAAACGCCGCCGTTAACCCCTGACTCAGGTCTCCGAAACCCCGTCTTTACCCAAGGCCTGTATCAATTCGGGTCAACAAGAGGTCTCGTCCATGTTGGCGAGGGCCCGGTTAAGGTGGGTGTTTTCATATGACCAAAACGGTCCTCGTCGTCGATGACGATCCGACTCAGCGCAGGCTCATCCAGGCCGTCCTGGAGCGCGAAGGGTTTGCGGTCGCCCATGCTGAAAACGGTGATGCCGCCATCACCCGCCTGCAGTCCGGTGCCCCAACCGACCTGATCCTGCTGGATCTCGTCATGCCCGGCATGTCCGGCCAGGACACCCTCAAGGAACTGCGGGCCCGCAATTTCAGCCAGCCGGTGATCGTGGTCACGGCCCAGGGCGGGATCGACACCGTCGTGCAGGCCATGCAGTCCGGTGCCTGCGACTTCTTCATCAAGCCGGCTTCCCCGGAGCGGATCATCGTCTCGATCCGCAACGCCCTGTCCATGGGGGCCCTGAAGGGCGAGGTGGACCGGCTGAAGAAGCACCAGACCGGCCGCTTCACCTTTGCCGATATGGTGGGCACCTCCCCGGCCATGACCCTGGTCAAGCGCCTGGGCGAGCGGGCCGCCAAGTCCTCCATCCCCATCCTGATTACCGGCGAGAGCGGTGTGGGCAAGGAAGTCATTGCCCGGGCCCTGCACGGCGGGTCAGAGCGGGCGGGCAAGCCCTTTGTGGCCGTAAACTGCGGGGCCATCCCCGAGAACCTGGTGGAATCCATCCTCTTCGGTCACGAAAAGGGCAGCTTCACCGGGGCCACGGACAAGCATCTGGGCAAGTTCCAGGAGGCCAATGGCGGCACCCTGTTCCTGGACGAGGTGGGCGAACTGCCCCTGGACGTCCAGGTCAAGCTGCTGCGCGCCCTTCAGGAAAGCGAGATCGACCCGGTCGGGGCCAAGCGTTCGGTGAAGGTCGATGTCCGCATCGTCTCGGCCACCAATCGCGATCCGGCCCAGGCGGTCAAGGAAGGCCTGTTCCGCGAGGACCTCTTCTACCGCCTCAATGTCTTCCCCATCGAGGCCCCGACCCTGAGGGCCAGGCGCGATGACATCCCGGCCCTGGTGGATCACTTCATCCGCCGGTTCAATGTCGAGGAAGGCAAGTCCGTGGTCGGGGCCTCCCCCGAGACCCTGGCCTGCCTGACGACCTATGACTGGCCCGGCAATATCCGCCAGCTGGAGAACGCGGTCTATCGCGCCATCGTCCTGGCCGATGCCCCCTATCTTCAGCCCTATGACTTCCCGGCCATTTCCGGCATTGCCGCCCCGACGCCTGAGGCCGAGGCCCCGGCCTCGGTCCAGGCGGCCCCGGCCAGTGCCGCAGGCCTCAGCCTCGCCGACATTTCCCATGCCGGGCCCATCCGGGTGCTGGACGATCGCGGCCACCTGCGCACCCTGGAGGAGATCGAGCGCGATCTGATCCAGCATGCCATCGAGATCTATGCCGGTCATATGAGCGAGGTGGCCCGCCGCCTCGGCATTGGCCGCTCTACCCTCTATCGCAAGGTCCGCGAACAGGGCCTGGAAGACGTTCTGAAGGGAGCCGAGCATGACACTGACGAAACTGCGACCGCAGCTGCGTGACGAGCGTATTGCCCGCCTGATCCGTGCCGCCCGGATGATTGCCATCCAGGCCGCCGGTGATCGCCAGAGGATCGCTCTGGCGGGCTGATCAGTCTTCCTGAGCCGGCTTGCGGAAGGGCTTTCGTTTGAAGCCCTTCTTCTCGCCCTTGGCCTTGAGGGTGATCTCTTTCAGCTTGACGTGCTGCATGACCGACAGGGCCTCTCCGGCACCGCCCTTTTCAGGGTCGCCGAAGGCGCGGCCATAGGTCTTGAGTCGATCTTCCACCGAGCCAAGGAATTCGCCCTCCCATTCGGAAAGGGCGATACCTGTCTTGTCGGCCTGGCGACGGGCGCGCTTCAGGGCGTTCAGCGCGGCCCTTTTGGCCTGCGCTTTCCGATCTGGCGGCGCCCGGTTCAAATCTCTCCGATGGCCGCGAGATAGAGGTCGAGGATGGCCTCTACCTCCATGCGCTTGGCCCGGTCCTGCTTGCGCAGCCGCACCACCTTGCGGAGGATCTTGACGTCAAAGCCGTTGCCCTTGGCCTCGGCGAAGACTTCCTTGATCTGCTCGGCGACCTCGGACTTTTCCTGCTCCAGGCGTTCGATGCGCTCGATGATGCTCTTCAACTGGGTCTGGGCGGCCTGGTTGAGGATGTCGGAATGGGAGGCGTCGTCGGCCATGGGAACTGTGTCTCTTGAGTCGGAGGAGCGGTGGCGACCCTAGCCCGCGGGGACCTTGCCTGTCATCCGCCTTGGGACCCCTAAAGCAGGCCCCGGGCCACAAGGGCGGGGCGCAGGGCGGCCGGGTCGGTGAAGTGGTGGGTATCGAAACCCAGGGCATCGGCGGCCGCGATGTTCACAGCGCTGTCGTCGATGAAGATGAAGTCGCTGGCTCCTCGCCCGAACCGCTCACAGGCCGCCTGATAGATGCGTGGATCGGGCTTGATCAGGTTCACCTCTGCGGAGATCAGTACGTCTGTAAGATGGGCGAAGGCCGGGCTCATGGCCTGGACACCGGGAAAGACTTCGTCAGACATGTTGGACAGGCCGAACTGCGGCACGCCGCGGGCCTGAAGATCGTGAATCACCGACTCGGTCTCGGCGATGACGCCGGAGAACATGTCCCACCACCGGGTCTCCCAGGCGTGGATCTGGTCGGAATAGTGGGGAAAGGCCTCCAGCAGGGGGAGGCGATTCTCGGCAAAACGGACGCCGCAGTCGTGGCGAAGATGCCAGTCCATACTGCAGACATCAGAAAGGAACCGGTCACATTCGGCCGGATCCTCAAAGATCTGGGAAAAGAGCGTGCGCGGGTTCCAGCGCACGATGACATTGCCGATATCCCAGAGAACCGCGTTCGGCATCTCCGGGACGCTCCGGTCCTCAGCCCTGCTTGGCTTTGAAGCGCGGGTCGGTCTTGTTGATGATATAGACCCGGCCCTTGCGGCGCACGAGCTTGCAGTCGCGGTGACGCGTCTTGAGCGACTTGAGCGAGCTTCTGACCTTCATGACCTAATCTTCTCAGGTGCCGGGCGCGGAGCCCAGGGGTGTATAAGGAGCGGGCGCATATACGAGCCGGTGCCGAATGAGTCAACGGGGCGCGGGCGGCAGCACTGACTAATGGCTTAGGGCCTCGGCAATTCGATCTTCCGCTATACCCAGCCCAGCTGACAGCCGCTGGACCAGGGCAAAGCATCGATCCCTCCAGGTGAACCTGAAATCCAGGATGGTGACGCCATAGGTGGCCCCATCTCGATCAATCCGCCAGACCAGGCCGTCATCTTCCTCGAGATAACGGTCAGGGCTCGAAAGGCCGTGGGAGATGTAGAGCACGTCGGCTTCCGCATCATATCGTGAGGACAGACTGGACACTGCACCACTCATCTAGCGTTCCCAGATCACGGCACCATGGGTGCTGGACGCACTGAAATATGCCGAGGACACCCGACCAATGCCGTTCCCTTCCACCGCGACGGGCACTCTGAGGGGGTGTCCGTGCCGATTTACAGAAAACGTGTTCACAAACACAACACTATCAGAACGTGTCTTGCTTTGGCAAATAATACAGGGGTCCTCGATGGTTTCGACGATGGCACGATAGGGCACGTCGCTATGGTCAGTGCGAATGTGCTGCCAGGTAACCTCCCTTAATCGGACCTCGGTAAGGACCCCAGGCACACCACAGATGATCAGTTGATAGGGTTCGACCAAGGCCTTCAACCCTGCAAGAGACCGTCCGAGAATGGGGATCGCAAGGGACCGAATGTGGCCTCATAGGAATCGATCGATCCCTTCAAGAGCAGCATCAGATCCTTGGTGGACTGAGGGCTTAAGGACACGATCACCTGTGGATCTGTCACAGGGACTTCACCGATCTTCCCGTCTTGGAAAGCTGGACGGGTGCTGGTGAAAACGAGGGTGCAATCGACGCCTGACGTCACTTGATGCACCCCGTTGGCGTAGAAATATGGAAGCATGGCTGATCTCCGATCCAGCCTAGGTGATTACCCAGGGATGTTTTATTGCGATTAAATACAGGTTATAGTTGTATTTCAGAGCACGTCTAGCCCCCGCTTCAATCCACCGCTCGCCCTTGACGGGCTTGTGATTGATCCACCGTGCTCAAGCCCCCTAGGGTAGGGCATGGATCGCCGCGTCTTTCTTGTCCTGCTTCTGGCCGGTTGTGCCGATCCCTCGCCGGATATCCTTCCGGCTGTCCTGCCCTCCCCCACCCCGACGCCTCGGAGGCCGAAGCCGGTCAATCCGCCCACCACCAGTGGCGATGCGGCCTTTGATGCCTGGGCGGCGGACTTCTACACCCGGGCGGTTCAGGCGGGCCTGCCTGTGGATCTGCTGGACCGGGAGCTCAAGGGTCTGACGCCGGACCCCAGGGTCATCACCCTTGATGGCCGTCAGCCGGAGTTCTCCAAGCCCGTGAGCGCCTATCTCCAGGGTGTGGTCACTGAAGGTCGCCTGGCACAGGGCCGTACCTATCGGGCCGCCCTGGCCTATCTGCCGGGTCTTGAACAGCGCTTTGGGGTACCCCGGGAGATCCTCCTGGCCATCTGGGCCATGGAGACCGCCTTTGGTGCCACCCTCGGCGATTTTGACGTCATCCGCTCCATGGCGACCCTGGCGGCCCAGGGACGACGGCGACAGTTTGCCGAAGACCAGCTGGTGGCCGCCTTGCGGATCATCGGAACGGGAACAGCGCCAAGGGAGCGCCTGAAGGGGTCCTGGGCCGGAGCCATGGGCCAGACCCAGTTCATCCCCACCACCTTTCTCACCACCGCCGTGGATGGCGACGGGGACGGGAAGATCGATATCTGGGGTTCCAGCGCCGACGCCATGGCCTCTGCGGCCAATCTGCTGGCCAAGGCGGGCTGGAAGATGGGGGCAAGCTGGGCGCGGGAAGTCATCCTGCCCACAGGCTTTGACTACAGCATCACTGACGGCCCCCGGGAAACGCCGGACTGGTGGGCCCAGCTGGGGGTCACCCCCGCCAATGGCCAGGGCTGGAACGCCCTGGACGCAGCCTCAAAGGCCCAGCTGGCCCTGCCTGCCGGCGCGACGGGCCCGGCCTTCCTGTTGCTGCCCAATCATTTTGCCATTCGCCGATACAACAACTCGGCCGCCTATGCCCTGGGGGTCGGCATGCTGGCCGATGGCTTCATGGGTCAGTCAGGCCTGGTGCGCCCCTGGCCTGTCGAGACCCCCTTGTCCCTGACCGACCGGATCGATGCCCAAAAGGCCCTGGCCGCCCTGGGCTTCAGCCCCGGCAATCCGGACGGGATTGTCGGCACCAATACCCGCTCGGCCCTCAAGGCCTGGCAGAAGGCCCGGGGTCTGGTGGCAGACGGCTACCTGTCCATGGACATGATCAACCGCCTGAGAGCCGAGACCGGCACCTAGTCAGGCGCGGGTCCCCACCACGTCCCGGGCATAGACGATTGAGGCGATCCGGCGTCGTCCGCCAGAGCGCTCAAGCTGAACGATCACGTCAATGACCGAGGCGGCATATTCCACGGTTTCGGTACGGGTCAGGCCGATCCCCGTCTGCATGGCCATCAGGGCGATCTGGTCGAGTGCGCCCCTGGGGGTATTGGCGTGAACCGTCGAGAACGAGCCCGGATGCCCCGTATTGATGGCGCGCAGGAAGCTCACCGTCTCCTTGCCGCGCAGTTCGCCAAGGACGATCCGATCGGGGCGCAGGCGCAGGGCGGCCTGCAGGAGGTCATCTGTCGACACCTGAGCCTCGCCGAGTTCACCGCGAACGGCAATCAAGCCGACGCCATTGGCCCCGGGCAGCTGCAGTTCGGCCGTGTCCTCGACGAAGATGATGCGCTCGTCGGCGGGAAGCTCCCGAAGCATGGCGTTCAGGAAGGTCGTCTTTCCCGTCGAGGTGCCGCCCGAGATCAGGATTGTCTGGCGACGGGCAATGGCATCGCGAAGAAAGGCAATGGGGGTGGCATCGGCGTGGAGCGGAGGCGCGGGCATGGGCGGTGCCAGGGGCCCGTGGTCATAGGCGTCCAGGGGAAGGCTGAGCAGGCGATGCCGCCGGATCGCCAGGACCCACCCGCCGCGGGTCGCCGGCGGACCGCAGAGCTGGATCCGTTCGCCTGTGGGCAGGGTGGCCGCCAACAGGGGATGCTCGCGGTTGATGCCCTGGTGGTTGGCCCGGGCGACCTGTTCGGCAAGACGCTGGAGGAGCGCATTGTCGAGGGCGGGCATGGCAATACATTGCATGCCGGGATGATCGGCATCCTCGATCCACATCTCGCCTGGCCGATTGACCAGGATCTCGGTGACCGTCTCCTTTTCCAGCCAGGGCCGGAACGGAGAGAGATAGGCATCCAGATAGACGCTTCTTTGCCTGCCGTGGTCGGAGATTCCGACCGTGGGCCCGACTTCGGCCGCCTTGGTCATTCGGTGACGACCTTGGAGAAGTCCAGATCCCTGGCCGTGAAGACCCGGATCGGTTCGCCCTGCCGAACCCGGACGGTGGGTCCGATCTGACCGCTCTGGCTCACGGCCGCTGCGGCAGCGGACTGGGCCTGGCCGCCGATGGCCACCGTCGTGCCATTGTTTCCAAGGGCGGAGAGCCCCCCGACAACGGACAGCAACATGGCGGAGCCAAAGCGCTCGAAGAAGCGATTATTGACCTGGCCGTCGAGCCCCGTTTCCCCGGCAAAGGCGATGGCCGGCGAAGAGATATTGACGGAGACGCCGTCCGGACGAATGAGCCGGGTCCAGATGATATAGGCGCGCTTCTGGCCCGCCTGCATGCCGCTCTTGTACTGGCCGATGAGGCGCGACGACCTGGGGATCATCACCCTCGTGCCATCAAAGCCCCGGACGTCTGCCGACACCACCGCACGCACATAGCCCGGCACATCGGTGTCAATGGCGGTTTCCAGTATGGCGGGGATGAGTGTGCCCTGGGTGACCGTGGTCTGGGGATTGATTCCGGCGGTGGCGACACTGGTCGTCCCACCGACGCCGCCGATCCGCGAGGCGAACTCTTCGTTCGGACCACCGGCATTGGCAGCCGCGCCACCGGCAGCACCGGCGACCAGGGGTTCGGGCAGGGCACTGGCGTCAAAAAGCACGGTCGGGGTGGCAAGGGGATTGCTCGTGGCCATGGGCGCGGCCTGCGGGGGCGGCGGTGCCATGGGGGCCACAGGCGCAGGGGTGGGCTCCCCGGGGACGGTGATCGCCGCGTCGGGAACCACCGGTGCAGTTTCGACGGGCGGGGCCTGAGCCACGGTTGGGGCCTGGACAGGAGCCTGGCTGGCCTCTCGCGCCTTCTGGGAAGAGCTCAGGTTCCACATAGTGACGGCCCCAAGCAGGCCCACCACGGCAACCCCTGCGGCCAGGCCTAGGGCCTCGGAGCCGGGCTTTCGCTGGGTGACTGCGGGAATGACACTGCGGGTCGCGAGGCTGGACGTCGCTGAACCAGGGGCACCCCTGGGGTCAATGTCGCCGGCCGGGTCCGGACGCTGGTGGCGACGCAGGCTGGAGCGCATGACTATTGTCCTTCCGGCTTGCGCTGGGCCGCGTCGGCTGACGCCGTGGGCGCTTCGGTCGGATCGCCGGTCGTGGTGGCGGAGGCCTCGAGAGGCGGCGTCGCCGCATTCTCGAGGATCGCCATGTCGCGCCCTGCCCTCAGGACGATGAGGCCAGGGACGGAGTCCAGCACCAGGACATCGCCGCGCACGGCATAATTGACGGCACCTTCCTGACCCTTGTCATTCCGGGTCAGGATTGCAGGGATGGAGGTGCGGGCTGGCCAGCTCATATAGGTGGCATCCCCGTCATCATAGATCCGAAGCGGCAGGAGCTTGCGACTGCCGCTGGAGCGCCAGGCAAAGTTCAACTGGGCCGGACCGGCCTGCGCAATCTGCGCCAAGGGGTCTGCGGCGGCCCGGGCCTCGTCGGCGGACATGGCACCGGCAAGATGGCCCGCGGGCTTGGCATCGTTCGGATAGCTGAATTTCAGCACATAGAAGGGCGTCGCCGACGTGCCCGCGACGAGGTCGAACACATAGAGGTGGCGATCCGTGACCACCGTCATGTTTGTCCGCGCCTTGGGGCTGAGCGGCTTGACGAAAAGCAGGTTCGCCCGCTTGTTCGGCGTGACCTGCCAGCTTGTGGAGTCGCCGATCGCGACATTCTCGATATGCTCGTCATCACCGAAGACGATCGTGGCCTGAACATTGGCCCGGCCTTCGACGACGACAACATCGCCGGGGTTGTAGGTTCGGGTCAGCAGCCGGCTATCGGCAGCCTGGGCCGGGCTTGAAAGGGCCCAGAACAGTGCTGCGGCCATGAAGTGTGGGCGCAATCTCATCTCAGGAAATCCTTTGCGGCGCGGCGCGACTGGCAAAGCGACTGCCGATGCCCCGCGCGCGGCGGGCCTGCGGCAGCCCGGTGGAAACTCCGGTCGCGGTTGCCGGAATGATGATGTTGCGGACAGATCGTCCGCCGCCAGCCTGGGTTTGGGCACCCATGCCATCGGAAGCCGCATAGGCCCCCTGGGAAATGACGATGGGCGCTCGGGATGCCGCCGCGGCGGGTGGCGTGGCCGTCGCGGCACTTGGGGCCATGGCCTGGTCAGGACGGCTGCTCGCCGGGTCTTGACTGTTGTCCATACCGAAGACCTTCCATCCGCTGACAGTGGTCGAAGCCACCCGCAGGGCCAGGGCCATCAGGGCACAATGAACGGACGCAATGACGAAGAGCGCCATGGCTCCACGTCCGTCGATCCCATCCGGCCCGCGGAGGGCCGCCACGACGGGCACGGCCATCTCGATCATGATAGCCCCGCCAAGCACGGCAAACAGGGGGGTGACGGCCATGAGCACCACAGCTCTCAGCCAGCCCGCGAAGAGCCCCCGCGTGCCGCCGAAAAGGGCAAAGACGATGAAGACCGGCCCGAGGGCCAGGAGGACTGCAAGGGCGATCCGCGCCGTGACCAGCAGGCCCACCGTCGCCAGCAGGAGCAGCAGGGCGCTGAGCCACATCAGATTGCTGGGGGT
>CAIYZB010000320.1 GCA_903930545.1 uncultured Alphaproteobacteria bacterium | reverse complement strand
CTGGCCCGCAGGATTTCCGCACGCTGACCAAAGGGTTCGAGATGGGCCTTGGTCTGGCCCACCAGGAGGTCGAGGCGCTCCCTGGCCGCATCGATCCCCAGCAGGGTCACGAAATTGGCCTTTCCGCGCCCGGCATCCTTGCCCGCCGCCTTGCCCAGCAGGGCCGCATCGCCTTCGGCATCCAGCAGGTCATCTACGATCTGATAGGCCAGACCCAGATCCTGGGCGAAGAACATCAGGGCCTTCCGCTCCGGCTCGGGGGCATGGGCCAGGGTCAGGGGCAGGTCAAAAGACACCGCGATCAGGGCCCCGGTCTTCAGCCTCTGCATCCGCGCCACAGCCCCCAGATCGTCGCGCACACCCAGCAGGTCGATCATCTGACCGCCGCACATGCCGTGGGCTCCAGAGGCCCGGGCCAGCTTAAGAACCAGCTCGGCGCGGGCGTGGCCGTCACCCCAGGTCGCGGGATCGGCCAGGATTTCGAAGGCAGCTGTCTGGAGTGCGTCCCCGACCAGGATGGCGGTGGCCTCGTCCCAGGCCATGTGGACCGTGGGGCGGCCATGACGCAGGTCGTCATCATCCATGGCCGGGAGGTCATCATGAACGAGACTGTAAGCGTGAACGCATTCCACCGCGCAGGCCAGCCGGATCAGGGGCGCGTCCGCCAGACCCAGCATGCGCCCGGTTTCCAGCACGAAGAATGGGCGCAGGCGCTTGCCCCCGCCCAGGACGGCGTAGCGCATAGCCTCGGTCAGCTGGGCCTCGGGGCCCTCCGAGACCGGCAGCAGGTCATCGAGGGCACCATTGACCAGGTCAGCGGCCGCGCTGATCCGGGCGGCGATGTCCATCAGTTGAACTCGGCAGGCTCGGCCGTGGGTCCGTTTGCCCCCACCACGATCTTTTCAACCCGAAGGCGGGCAGCCTCCAGCCGACGCTCGCAATGGGCCTTCAGGGCCGCACCGCGCTCATAGAGCCGGATGGAGTCATCCAGGGGCGCCTGGCCGGATTCCAGCTGGGCGACGATGCGTTCCAGCTCGCTCAGGGCGAGCTCAAAGGTCAGGCCGTCAATATCGGCAGGGGCGTCGGCCATGGGTCTTCCTCGAATGGATGGCCCAACCTAGTCAGGGGCCCCGACCGCTGCAACCGGTGGCCGCGATTTCATCCCCGGCGGATTGCAGGGATATTGCTGCCAAGCGCCCGGACGTGAGCGAGGGCCGACTGGCCCAGGGCCTCGAGGTCATAACCACCCTCCAGGGCGGATATGACGCGGCCGCCGGCATGACGATTGGCCAGGGTGACAATCGCGTCGGTCGCCCAGCCATAGTCTTCGGCTTCAAGGTTCTGGCTAGAATCGCCGATGGGATCGCGGACATGGGCATCAAAGCCCGCCGAGATCAGGATCAGATTGGGGGCAAAGGCGTCCACCTGGCCAAGCAGACCGGCCAGGGCGGCACGCCAGACCTCCCTGGAGGCATCGGGGGGAACTACGGCATTACTGATATTGTCGGCTACCGGGTCCTGGGGATGACCGGTGCCTGGCCACATGGGCCACTGCTGGACGGAGACGAACAGGGTCTCGGCCACGCCGCTCAGGGCCATCTGGGTCCCATTGCCGTGATGGACGTCGAAATCCACCACCGCCACCCGGCGGAAGCCCTCCGCCTGGGCGACCCGCACCCCGACCGCGACATTGGAAAAGATGCAAAAGCCCATGGGCCGGTGAGGTTCGGCATGGTGGCCCGGCGGTCGCACGGCGCAGAAGGCCCGCTTGCCATCGCTATTGGCCATGTCGCGCACGGCCGCGGTCACAGCCCCGGCAGCCCGGCGGGCGGCATTGAGGCTGCCCGGCGACATCCAGGTATCCTCGTCCAGCATGAGAAGGCCGGACCGAGGGGCGGATGCGAAGATCGCATCGACATAGTCGGAATTATGCACCCGCCTCAGATCGACCTCTGAGACTCGCGGGGCATCGCGAATCTCCAGATCAAGATCGGTGGCCTCGCTCAGAGCCTCGATCACTGCTGCCAGCCGCTCCGGGCGCTCGAAATGAGTTTCGCCCGGACGGTGGTCCAGCATGTCCTCGTGGGTGTAGAGCGCTACGGTCATGCCGCGACCTTAACCTCCAGAATGAAATCTGCAGAATGCCCGAACTGACTATACGACGCGCGAGCCCGGAAGATGCTGCCACCATCAGCGATATTGCGCGCCGCACCTTCACCGAGACCTTCGGGCATCTGTATGATCCTTCCGATCTCGAGGCTTTTCTGGAAGAAAGCTATGATGAGTCTGTCACTCGAACAGGCCTGAGCGATCCGGAAAAGGCCTATTGGCTGGTGGAAGACCTGGGTGCGGCGGTTGGTCACGCCCTGGCAGGGCCTTGCGAGCTGCCCCATCCGGACGTCACCCCCGCCTGTCGCGAGCTGAAGCGGTTCTATCTTTTGAAGTCTCACCAGAGTGGTGGAACGGGCAGCCGCCTATGGACCGAGATCATGGCCTGGCTGGAGCGGGATGGCTCCCGCGACCTTTGGATCGGGGTCTGGTCAGAGAACTTCGGAGCCCAGAAGTTCTATGGCCGCCGTGGCTTCGAGAAGGTCGGAGAGTATGGCTTTGCCGTGGGGCGGACCATAGACCGGGAGTTCATCCTGAAGCGGCCCGCCGTCGGCTGAGTCCACCAAATCCCTTGACGGGCGAAGATGTTATAACGTAACAAAGAGCCTTCCGAGGAGCTCTGCTTGAAGGCCAATCCCCCCCACGTTCTGGACGCCTCGGCCATTGGCCTGTCGGCCCTGTGCCTGGCCCATTGCCTGGCCCTGCCGATCCTGGCCGCCAGCTCGCCGGCCTTTTCGGCCTGGGCGGGAACCGAGTGGGTCCATGCCGTGGTGATCCTGGTGGCTGCCCCCCTCTCCGCCCTTGCGCTGTGGCATCCTGGCCAGTCGAGGCTGGTGATCGGGCTTGGCATTGCCGGGGTCCTGCTCCTGGGTCTCGGCCTGGCCCACTGGCCTCCCGGAATTGGTGAGACGGCCCTGACCGTGGCCGGCAGCCTGGCCCTTGCCGGTGCCCATCTGCGCAACTGGATCGGCAAGCACGGCGGCAAACACAGCCACGGCTGAGCCTTGAGGCTGGACAACGGGCCAGCTTGGCCTGATCTTGACGGATCAAACGTCTGTTCGATCAGGTCTGCCCGCCATGTTCATGCGCTTTTTCACACAGCTTCGCGAAGCCAAGGTCCCGGTGACCCTGAAAGAGTACCTGATGCTGATGGAGGCCATGGACAAGGCCGTCATCGATCGGACCGTGGACTCCTTCTACTATCTTTCCCGCGCCGCCCTGGTGAAGGACGAGAAGAACATCGACCGCTTCGACCAGGTCTTCGGCCACGTCTTCAAGGGTCTGGACAAGCTGGAAGGCGTCGGGGTTTCCGACATCCCGGCCGAGTGGCTGAAGAAGATCTCCGACAAGTTCCTCACCGAAGAGGAAAAGGCCCAGATCGAGGCCATGGGCGGCTTTGACAAGCTGATGGAAGCCATGGCCGAGCGCATGAAGCAGGCCAAGGAAGAAGAAGGCGACGGGGACGGCAAGGGCAAGGGGGCCAATGGCCGGGGCAATCAGCCCGGCGACAGCCCCTTCGGTGCCAATGGCTATCATCCCGAAGGTATCCGCATCGGCCAGGACAAGGGCCGCCACGGCAAGGCCATCAAGGTCTGGGACAAGCGCGAATACAAGAACCTCGACGACTCCGTCGAGCTCGGCACCCGCAATATCAAGGTGGCCCTGCGCCGCCTGCGCAAATGGGTCCGCGACGGCGCCGCCGAAGAGCTGGACATGAACCACACCATCCGTGGCACGGCGGAAAAGGGCTATCTGGATATCCACATGCGGCCAGAGCGCCGCAACAAGATCTCCGTCCTGATCTTCTTCGATATCGGTGGCTCAATGGATAGCCACATCAAGATCTGCGAGGAGCTGTTCTCGGCCGCCCGGACCGAGTTCAAGAACATGGAGTTCTACTACTTCCACAACTGCCTCTATGAGAGCGTCTGGAAAGACAACCGTCGGCGTCACGCCGAAAAGCTGAACACCTGGGACGTACTCCACAAGTTCTCCCATGATTACAAGGTCATCTTCGTCGGCGATGCCACCATGAGCCCCTATGAGATCACCTATCCGGGTGGCTCGGTGGAGCACTGGAATGAAGAGGCCGGTGCCGTCTGGGTGGACCGCGTGACCCAGATCTTCGAAAGCGTCATCTGGCTCAATCCGACCGCCGAGCGGCACTGGGACTACACGCCGTCCATCGACGTCATGCGTCAGCTGATCGGCGACCGGATGTTCCCCCTGACCCTCGAGGGTCTGGAAAAGGGCATGAAGCAGCTGGCCCGCTAGAGCCCTTTCCGATCAGGCGGACCCGCCTGATCGGATAAAAAGGGCTCTAATTCAAATTGTTAGAGCATTTTTCGATCCGATAACCGTTTCACACTTATCGGAAAATGCTCTAG
>CAIYZB010000319.1 GCA_903930545.1 uncultured Alphaproteobacteria bacterium | reverse complement strand
TCGCGTCGGAGGAAGATGGCCTGGTCACCGGTGGCGATAGAGGTCAGGCGGGAGCGCAGATTGATCAGGGTTCCGATCACCCGCAGCATGAGGGGGCGCCCCTCGATAGTGACATCAAAGCGCCCCCAGATGTGATGGCCCGAGAGGGCTGAAAGCACAAGCTGATCGGCCTCAGGCGGCAGGCGCGTGTCGGCATGGAGGAACAGGAGGTTCGGTGCCTGGGTCGCCTCAGCACCAGTATTCATCTGTCGGGCGCGGCCGGGCAGGGAGTCCAGGACGGTGAAGCCCTGTTCCCGGGCGATTTCGGCCGATCCGTCTGCGCTGTCCCCATCGACGAGGACGACCTCACACCCCCGGTCGCGCCAATGCGACAAGTGTTCCAGCAACATGGGCAGAACCGCGCCCTCGTTCCGCATGGGCACGACAATGGCCAGGGCCGGACTCAAGCGAGGGCACCACCACAGCTCGAACCGCTGCCGGCCGTGCAGCCGAAGCAGTGACCGGAGACCCGGATGGAGGCTTCTTCCGGCGCGGTCTCAATCAGGTCAGACAGGTGGGGCCGCCGATCGTCCTTGGCCCAGGTGACCGCCAGTTCCAGCTGCTGATTGAAATCGCAGTCAAAGAGCCAGCCCTGCCAGTCCACACTGATCAGGTTACGGCACATGACGTTGTCGAGATTGGCGTCAGCATGGTTGTCCTGAAGCAGGGTCATATAGTCGTCGAACTGCCCCCGGGAGATCAGGACCGACCCGAAGCGCTTGATCGGCATATTGGTCAGGGCCAGCAGGCGATTGAAGGTGATGCCGAAATGGCTGGCCAGTTCGCGCTTGTAGTCCGCCTCCAGGCCACCCTGGGCCGGGGGCAGGACAGGGCCTTGGGGATTGTAGACCAGATCAAGGGTCAGCCCCCCGGTCTCGCGGCCATAGCCCAGGGCATTCAGCTGCTGCAGAACGGCTATGCTGCGGTCAAAGACCCCTTGCCCACGCTGAGCGTCAACATTTTCCAGGGAGTAGCAGGGCATGGAGGCCACGATCTCCACCTCATGGTCTGCCAGGAATTCCGCCAGCCCCTCCTGCCCGGGCTCCGAAAGTATGGTCAGGTTGCAGCGGTCGATCACCCGCACCCCCAGAGCGCGGGCCGCGCGGACCAGGTCTCGAAAGCCCGGATGAAGTTCCGGCGCCCCACCGGTCAGATCGAGGGTCGTGATTCCCCGGGCCACCAGGACCCTGGGGATCAGGGCCAGGGTCACCTCGTCCATCATCTCGGTGCGGGTGGGCCCGGCATTGACGTGACAATGGAGGCAGGACTGGTTGCACTTATAGCCAAGATTGACCTGCAGGGTGGTCAGTTCGGCCCGCTTCAAGGCCGGAAAGGCCAGACGTTCGAGGCGCGAAAGTGTGGGGTGCATGGATAGGTCTTTCGCCGTCAGGCCGGTCTGGTCATAAGGGTCACATCGGTCCGGTATCTTCTGACATGCCCCGAGCTTTTGTGAAGCTCAGGCGGAGAAGATGGGCAGGATTCGGCTCCCTTGGGGCTCGAAGGTCAGAGAAATTGGCAGGAGAATTTGACGGTGGAGCAGGTCGAGGTCGGGGTGATCGGTGGCAGCGGGCTTTATGCGATGGAGGCCCTCGAAGACATCCGGGAAGTCACCCTTGAAACCCCCTATGGCCCGCCGTCTGACAGCTTCATGGTCGGCAAGGTCGGCGGCGTCTCCGTCGCCTTTCTGGCCCGCCACGGACGTGGCCATCGTCTCCTGCCCACGGAGGTCAATTACCGCGCCAACATCCACGGCATGAAACAGCTGGGCGTGCGCTATCTGGTTTCCGTTTCGGCGGTAGGGTCATTAGCGGAGGAGATGGCCCCCCTGGATATCGTGCTGCCTGACCAGTTCATCGACATGACGCGCAAACGGGAAACCAGCTTCTTCGGGGACGGCGTCGTGGCCCACGTCTCCATGGCCCAGCCGGTCTGTCCTGAGGTCCGCCGCGTCCTGGCCAAGGCCGTGACCGCCACGTCGGAAGCGGGGGCGGGCAAGCTGCATGACGGGGGCACCTATGTCTGTATTGAAGGTCCTCAGTTCTCGAGCTTCGCGGAATCCAACTGGTACCGCGCAATGGGGGCCCACATCATCGGCATGACCAACATGCCCGAGGCCAAGCTCGCCCGGGAGGCCCAGATCGCCTATGCGACCTTGGCCATGGTCACCGACTATGACTGCTGGCACCCTCTTGAGGACGATGTCAGCACGGACATGGCCCTGCAGAACCTGCTCCGCAATGCGGGGCGGGCTCAGCAGATCGTGGCTCTGGCGGTGGCCAGCCTGGGTCGCGAGCGTCCGGGTTCCCCCGCCCACAGTGCCCTGCAAAACGCTCTCGTTACCCAGCCGGATGCCATGAGCGCCGAACGACGCCAGATGCTGGAGCCGATCCTCAGGCCGGGTTGATCCCCGTGCCCAGGGCTTCGGGTGGAACTGATCCGGCTGGATCCTCGTTGGGTCGGTGACAAGGCAAGAGGCGGGTCACCGGGACGTCGCCCCTTTCCAGACCCGCGAGCGCCAGGCCATGACCCAAGGGTTGCGAAAGATCGTCGTCATCGGCGGCGGTATCTCCGGGCTATGCGCGGGGGTCTATGCCCAGGCCAGCGGCTATCAGGTCGAGGTGTTTGAACAGCATTCAAGCCCCGGTGGGCTGGCGGCCAGCTGGCAGCGGGG
>CAIYZB010000318.1 GCA_903930545.1 uncultured Alphaproteobacteria bacterium | reverse complement strand
CCCAGAGGGGGAGGAATTGGGGCCTCAAATTGCTCCCCCACAGGGGGAGCTGTCGGCGAATGCCGACTGAGGGGGCCCTAGACCGCGATCGGGGCCTTGATGCTGTCATGGGCTTGATAGCCCCGCAGCTTGAAGTCCTCGTACTCGAAGGAAAACAGGTCCGGCCGATCCGCGATCTCCAGCCGGGGGAAGAGATAGGGTGCGCGGGTCAGCTGTTCGCGGGCCTGATCCAGGTGGTTCAGATAGAGGTGGGCATCCCCAAGGGTATGGACGAAGTCCCCGGGTTCCAGGCCCACCACCTTGGCCATCATGATGGTCAGGAGCGCATAGGAAGCGATGTTGAAGGGCACCCCCAGAAACACATCGGCCGAGCGCTGATAGAGCTGGCAGGACAGCCGGCCATTGGCCACGTGGAACTGGAAAAGGCAGTGGCAGGGGGGCAGGGCCATGTCGTCGACATCGGCCGGGTTCCAGGCCGAGACGATGTGGCGACGCGAATTGGGATTGGTCTTCAGGCTCTCCACGACGGCAGTGATCTGGTCGATCACCCGA
This sequence comes from uncultured Alphaproteobacteria bacterium, assembly GCA_903930545.1. Taxonomy (GTDB): domain Bacteria; phylum Pseudomonadota; class Alphaproteobacteria; order Caulobacterales; family Caulobacteraceae; genus Phenylobacterium. The sequence continues at coordinate 4,997 of CAIYZB010000318.1, read as the reverse complement.
CCGTCAGGCGCGGTCCAGGACCGCCACTGCTTGCCATAGACCGGACCCAGTTCGCCGGCCTCATCGGCCCATTCGTCCCAGATGCTGACGCCGCGTTCCTGCAGCCACTTCACATTGGTATCGCCGCGCAGGAACCAGAGCAGTTCCAGGATGATGGACTTGCGGTGCAGCTTCTTGGTGGTCAGGAGGGGAAAGCCCCTGGCCAGGTCGAACCGCATCTGGCGGCCAAAGACCCCGAGCGTGCCCGTGCCCGTGCGATCGCCGCGCTCAACCCCATTGGCCAGGATATCGGCCAGCAGGTCGAGATACTGCTGCTCCGGGTGGTCCGGATCGAGGCTTTGGGCGGCGGTCATCGTGGCGGCGAACATAGCCCTATCTTGCCGGTGATTCGGGGTCGGAGCCGACTCACCCGCGGAACCCGCCATCGTCCAGAAAGGCCAGTTCCTCCACCGTCGTTTCGCGACCCAGGACGGCATTGCGATGGGGAAAGCGTCCGAACCGGCGAATGATGTCGCGGTGCATTTCTGCGAACTTCAAGGTCTCGGTGTCCCCGCTCTCGTCCTTGTGCAGGGTGCAGAGACGAACGGCCTCCTCCTGGTCCGCCAGGTCTTCGGAATGTTCAAAGGGCAGATAGAAGAAGGGCCGCAGCTCCTTCTCCAGGCTTCGATCATGGCCAGAGGCCACGGCCTTGCGGGCGATCATCCGGGCCTTGCCGTCCGTAGCAAAGGCATGGGCAGAATCGCGAAACAGGTTGCGGGGGAACTGATCAAGCAAAAGCAGCAGGGCAAGGGCGCCCTCCGCTGCAGGGATCCAGCTGTCGTACTCCCCCCGCGCTGCGGCGAAATGCACGGGCTCGAACCTCAGGCGCAGGGCCTCGTCAAAGCGGCTGGACTTGGCGAACCACTTGGTTGGCCCTGCCGCGCGCCAATAGCCCACGACGTCCATAGGGTTTGCGGCCATCTGGCGAGCTCCGATTCTGAACGCCCCTATGTCGGTTGCCCGACAATCTTGTTCAAGTACGGTTCAGCCACCGGGGATCAGAACTCGCCTCAAGGGACATTTCTGGCCGCATCGCTCCTGGTGCCGCCCAATCAGGTGACGAGATGAAAAAGCTGACGAGTGGGGCTCTGGCCCTGGCGCTCCTGGCGGGCACGGCGAGCGCGGCCCTGGCCCAGGAAGAACGCGGCGACCGCATGGAGCGGGGCGACTATCCCTCTCGCGGCGGTGGACGCGGTGGCAGCCCGGAATCCCGGGGCATGCCCCGTCCGGAAGCCCCCCGTGTGGCACCCCAGGCCGCCGAGGCGCCCCGCGCTGCGGAAGCCCCTCGTGGCCCTGGTCCCCGGGGTGACGGTGGGCAGCAGGGATGGCAGGGCGGCGGCGGCCGTGGCGATGGCGATCGCGGCGATCGCGGCAATGGCAATCCCGGTGGCCCCCGCGGCGACCAGGGTGGTCCCCGCAATGGTGGCGGCAATCCGGGCTGGAACGGTCCGCCTCAGGGCGGGGGCAATCCCGGCGGCCCTCGTGGTGACCAGGGTGGTCCGCGCAACGGCGGTGGTAACCCGGGCTGGAACGGTCCGCCCCAAGGTGGTGGCAATCCAGGTGGTCCCCGTGGTGACCAGGGCGGTCCGCGCAATGGCGGCGGCAATCCTGGCTGGAACGGACCGCCTCAGGGCGGTGGCAATCAGGGCGGTCCGCCCCGCGGCGGTCGAGGCGATGACGGCTATCGTGGCGACCGCGGTGACCGTGGAGATCGCGGCGACCGCGGTGGCCCCCGCAACGGCGGCTATGGCGGAAACTATGGCAATGATCGTGGTGGCTGGGATCAGAACTGGAACAATAATGACAGCCGCTGGGGCGACAGCCATGGCGGTCCGCGCAGCCAGCCCCGGCCCAAATATGATGCACGGCAGTATGGCCACAATTTCCGCAGCCCCCAGCGCTATGGCGGCTGGCGCTACAGTGCGCCTTCCGGCTTCTATTTCCGCAGCTGGTCCTTTGGCGACTTCCTGCCCAGGTCCTGGTGGGGTCCCCAATACCGGATCCTGGACTGGTATCAGTACGGCCTGCCCATTCCCCCCATCGGCTATGACTGGGTGAGGGTCGGGGACGATGCCATCCTGGTGGACATGTTCACCGGCCGGGTGGTCCAGGTCATCTATCAGGTCTTCTGGTAAGGCAAAGCGACCCCCTTTCTCGGCCGTTCGCCCCTGTGGCGGGGTCGGGGAAGGGGGTTTTGCCGCAGTTTTGGGGTTGAATTGCCCCCTATGGCCCGGTCAGCCTTGACCTAGACGCGAATTTCCCCTCCTTAACGCGACCTTTGCTGCGGTGCCCTTGGGCGGTGCCGTGCACACCCTTGTCGTCAGGAGCCTTCCCATGCGCGTCTATTATGATCGCGACGCCGATCTCGCCCGTATCCTCGACAAGAAGATCGCCATTGTAGGCTACGGCTCCCAGGGCCGGGCCCATGCGCTCAACCTCACCGACTCCGGCCTGAAGAATGTCGTGGTCGCCCTGCGCCCCGGCTCGGCCACGGCCAAAAAGGTCGAGGCTGACGGCCTCAAGGTCATGAGCGTTGCCGAGGCCTCCGCCTGGGCTGATGCCATCATGGTTCTTGCCCCCGACGAACTTCAGCGCGGCATCTATGCCAACGAGATCGCCCCCAATATCCGCGACGGCGCGGCCCTGCTGTTTGCCCACGGCCTGAACGTCCACTTCAACCTGATCGAGCCCAAGGACAGCATCGACGTCCTGATGATCGCGCCCAAGGGCCCCGGCCACACGGTGCGCGGCGAGTATCAAAAGGGCGGCGGCGTTCCCTGCCTCATCGCCATCCACCAGAACCCTACCGGCAATGCCCTGGACTTCGGCCTGGCCTATGCCTCGGCCATCGGCGGTGGCCGCTCGGGCGTCATCGAGACCACCTTCCGCGAGGAATGCGAAACCGACCTGTTCGGCGAACAGGCCGTGCTCTGCGGTGGTCTGGTGGAACTGATCCGCGCGGGCTTCGAAACCCTGGTCGAGGCCGGCTATGCGCCGGAAATGGCCTATTTCGAATGCCTCCACGAGGTGAAGCTGATCGTCGACCTGATCTATGAAGGCGGCATCGCCAACATGAACTACTCCATCTCCAACACCGCGGAGTACGGGGAATATGTCACCGGTCCGCGCATCGTGACCGCCGACACCAAGGCCGAGATGAAGCGCGTTCTGGAAGACATCCAGTCCGGCCGCTTTGTCCGTGACTTCATGCAGGAAAACATGGTCGGCGCCCCCAGCTTCAAGGCGACCCGTCGCCGTGGTGCCGAACACCAGATCGAGGAAGTCGGTGCTCGCCTGCGCGCCATGATGCCCTGGATCACCAAGAACAAGCTGGTCGACACCGCCCGGAACTAGGGTCGGCTGACACGGCTGAGAGACGGAAAAGCCCGGGGGAAACCCCGGGTTTTTTGTGCTGGGCGCAAGCTTGAAGGCCAGCGCTCAGCTGCGATTCACTTGGGCCGAACGAGCATCTGCCGAACAGCGATGCACAATCATAAATAGAAAAAAAATGATGTTCTACAAAAGGATTATTTTTTCAACTCGACCGCTATAAGCTCAAAAAATCAACCAGAGCTTGGATTTGCGATGAATTTGCGCGGAAATTTTGTGTCAATTGGTCATGAAAAAACAACCATCGCGCGTTGAGTGAACTCAGGCAATATTGACGACATACTTCCGACAAGAATTTCGGGAGAAAAAGATGTCCAAAATCGTACCGATCCTTTGCTGCGCACTGACCCTCGCTGGTTGCGCAACCAGCTCAGCAAACGTGTCCGCCTCCTACGTGTCGCCAATGCAGTACCAGTCCTATGACTGCGGGCAGATCGAAGGGGAGATGATGCGGGTTTCCAGCAAGGTGCGGGAGGTCGCCGGTGCTCAGGATCGAAAGGCGAAAAGCGATCAAGTTGCGATGGGCGTTGGCCTCTTGCTCTTCTGGCCAGCGCTGTTCTTCTTGGCAGGCGACGACCGAAAGGAAGAATTGGGCCGTTTGAAAGGAGAATACGACGCCCTCGATGGAGCGGCGATTCAAAAAAAGTGCGCTTTTAGATCCACTGCTCAATAGCGCCTAACCGGTCTCTTCGACCTTCGTGCAATTAGTAAAGCCGCCGCGAACTCAATTGCTCCCCCTCCGGGGGAGCTGTCAGCGGAGCTGACTGAGGGGGTTAGGCCTGCAAGCCCCCTCCACCGCTTCGCGGTCCCCCTCCCCCAAGGCGGGGAGGAATTGGGCCATTGCCGCTTCGGCGATTCTCGGGAATGGCAGGGGCCTGTCCGCCTGGGAGAGGTCCATGAGCTTGCATGTCTTTGACGAGGCCACGGTCCTGACGGCTTTGGCCGAGGGACGGTTTCAGGGCCACACCCACAAGGCCTACTGGAACATGGCGGGGCCCTTCGGGGGCATGACGGCGGCGGTGATGCTGAAGGCGGTGATCTCTCACCCCCAGTGCCGGGGACGGCCTGTGTCCCAGACCGTGAACTTCTGCGCGGCGGTGGCTGAAGGGGCCTTCGAGGTCGTGGTCACCCTGGTGCGGGATGGCCGTTCCACCCAGCACTGGCAGGTGGAGATGGTCCAGGACGGGGCCGTGGTGTCCACCTCCAGCGCGGTCACCGGGCCAGAGCGGGAGACCTGGAACCACCTCATCGCCAGTCCACCCCAGGTCCCGCCTGCGGATCAGATCCCGGTCTTTGATACCTCCGGGCGGATGGGCTGGATGGGGGCCTATCAGTTCCGATTTCACTGTGGCCCGCCGGCACCGGGCGCATCCCGCGAGGCCCCCGGCAGTGGCCTGACCCAGGTCTGGGCCCGGGACTGGCCGGAGCGGGCCCTGGACTATCCGGCCCTGGCGAGTCTCGCCGATACTTTCGTGGTGAAGATCCTGCAGGTGCGCGGGGATGTGCCGCCCGTGGCGACGGTCTCGCTCTCCACCTATTTCCTGGGGGACGAGGCGGCCCTGGCCCGT
>CAIYZB010000317.1 GCA_903930545.1 uncultured Alphaproteobacteria bacterium | reverse complement strand
GCTGTGCATTGGTGGCGGCGAGGCGACGGCCATGGCCGTGGAACTGGCCTAGGGCCCGCTCCGTCACGCTTCGCTGACAGCTCCCCCAGAGGGGGAGCAATGAGCTCTGAACAATTCCTCCCCCTCTGGGGGAGGGGGACCGCGAAGCGGTGGAGGGGGCCTAGTGCCCCATGTCCAGAAGGTTGATCCTCACCCCGCCAGGGATCTCCATGTCGCCGGGCTTGAAGTCCGAGGGGCAGGGGCCCTGCCAGGCCGCCTCGATGGTCATCTTGCGGGTGCCGTTCATCTGCGGGGCCTCGGCCCCCACCGTGGAGCTCTCGGCCTGGATCAGATAGCGCTTGTTGAAGTCACCGCTCGCCACACCGGCGGTGGTGGTCTTGCCCCCTGAGCCCATGTCGCAGACCGAAGCAAAGGCCCAGGTCCCGTCGATCTTGCGGTTGATCAGGTTCTTTTCGCAGACATCGCGGGTGCTCTGCTGACCCCACCACGAGACCTTCTGATCCACGCTGGGATCGATACAGATCCGGCTGGCCTGGACGAAGTCACCCATGGAGACCCGCTGCTCCCACAGGCCCGGCTTGCGGTGGGGCAGGGGATCGGATTTTGCCTTTGCCGCCGGGGCGTCTGCCGGTGCTGCGGGGGCCGCGGGTTCGTCTCCGGCGGGCTTGCTGCAGCTGGCCAGGATCAGGGCCAGAAGGGTGGCGGGCAGGAGGATGGGGCTTCGCATGGCGCACTCCGGCAATCTGGTGTTCTATGCTAGGCGCGAATGCCCCTCGCGGCGAGTTAATAGGGTGACAGAATGGGCCAGCTGAACGCCACCGGCCGTCGGTTCGAGACGGTGGAACTGGGCATGACCTCCTGGGCAGACTATCGCCTGAACGGAGACCATCTCTTCATCGACCATGTGGAAAGCCCGGTCGCCCTGCGCGGGACGGGGGCCTCTGGACGGCTGATGGAGGCGCTCGCCACCGAGGCCCGGGACAAGGGTTTGAAGGTCACCCCCATCTGTGGCTTTGCCGCCGCCTGGCTCAAGCGGAACGCCGCATTCTCGGGGTTAGTGGGGTAGGGTCTTCGAGGCCAGCCCAAGACCTTCGGCAACCCTGGCCAGTCGTCGGTCGAATGTCCAGATCGTCGCCGATCCCGTGAGTTGAGTGGCCGCCAGCAAATGTGCATCCACAAAACCGATCCCGAGACCATGGAGACCTTTGCGTTCCACTAGACCTCTGACTTCCGCATCGGTCGCTGTAGTGGCGGCTGGAAGGTCGTCGAGCGATGTCAGGACACGCGTCCGGTCCCGCAGATTGCCCATGGCCAGTTCTCCTACGATCATCGGGTGGCTCAGCACCTGACCGCGGTTCAGCAGTCGGGCGAGGTCAGGAACACCCACCCTGAGGTGTTCGATCCAGACTGAGGTATCGACCAGGGTCACGCAGTACGCCGACGCTCCGGAACCTCCAGATCAGGTTGGCTGCCCCCCAGTCGCGCCAAACGACGGGCGCTTTCTCGCTCGATGAGGGCCGTGAGCGCTTCCCGGACCAGGGCGGACTTTTCAGTTAGGCCGGTCAGGCTCTGCGCCCTGGCCAGAAGGTCATCGTCGAGGGCAAGGGTCGTGCGCATATTCGATCTCCATG